>JAFYVO010000105.1 GCA_017549085.1 Thermoguttaceae bacterium | reverse complement strand
GTTCGCGGCGAATCCGCTCGGCGACTTCGAACGCTTTGTCTTTGAGGTCGCGCTCGAAGAGGAGGCGGAACCAACGTTCGTAAGCCTCCGGCGGCGCGATCGAGCGAATCGCGATCGACTCGGTCGGGCGGAAGCCCCAGTCGACGGCGGTCGGTTCGCGGAGCAGGACGGCGTAAAGGTCGGCGGCGTTGCGCGGCGTGATCGGGCCGTTCGACGAAAGACCGCCCGCGACGTAACGGTCGAGGCGGCGAAGCTGGAGCGCCCAAGTCGAACGGAGACTCTCGCCCTCGACGACGGCGTTAAGGGACGCGTCCCCGGCGGCGACGTCGCCGGAAGAGTAATGGAGGAGCGCTTGCAGATAGTTCCAACGGTCGGCGGCGCGACTCGAGCGGAGCCCGCGCCCGCCCGTCGCTTTCATCGTCGCGTTCAAGGCGCCGAGCGCGGAGGCGGCCGCTTTCGTTTGACCGGCGGCGAACAGATCTTCCGCGACTTCAAGGCCGAACGTCGTTTGTTGCAACGTTAACTGTTTATGCGACTTCGCCCAAAGGTAAGCGTTGCGCAAAATCGGGTCGGGGTCGCCGGAACCGCCGGCGGCGCGACGCGCGTTCGCGTAACGGCGGAGGGCTTCGTCGACGAGCAAACGGTCGCCGTAATGGAAGGCGGAAATCGACGCTTCGTAGTAACACTCGGCGGCTTCGCGCGGTTTTTCGGCGGCGAGGTAAAGGTTCCCGAGTTCGTAAAGCGCGACGCCGGTGAACTGGTGATCGTATTGACCGCCCATTAAGAGCGCTTCGCCGAGAACGCGGCGCGCGTCGTCGTCGCGACCGTTTTGAACGAGCGCGATCCCGAAGAGAACGTCGAGCCAAGTGATCGACCAATGGTTCGGCGGAACGGTGCGTTTCGCGTAAAGATTAAGAATCTCTTCGCTCTTCGTGTCGAACGGCGCGAGCGGGCCTAAAATTTCGCCGCGACGTCGCGTCGCGAGCATCGTGCAACGGATGATTTCGGCGGCGTCGATCGAAACGGCGCGCTGTTCCATCATCGCGCCCCCTTGTTTGAGGCGGTCTTGCGTGATTTTGTCGCCGACGACGATCGTCGCTTTAGGCGGGAAAACGCCGAGCGGGACGACGCGCCGACTCGCGCCCCAAGGGGACGCCGGTTTCGCGATCGTCGAAACGCCGCTCGCGTAAGTAACGCGGGAAAGCCATTTCGGATATTGCAGCGCGAGCGCGAGCGCGGCGTTGTAATTTTTTAACGCGTCGTCGAGTTCGCCCGCTTGGTAACAGGCTTCGCCGAGCATCGCGTAATAGCAAAGGGAGTCGAGCCATTGGTCGGTTCCGATCCGAACGGCGTCGCGCAACTCTTCTTGGTAAAAGAGCGCGGCTTTGCTGAAGTCGCCCTCTTCGATCAGTTTGACGCCGCGATAGTAGCGATCGGACGGAATCGGGCGAACGTCGGCGCGACCGGCTTCGCGGCTTCCGACGCGGACGGGGGGCGAATTGGGGCCGCGGCGAGGCGGGGCGGTTTGCGCGAACGCGTCCGCCGTCGCGGCGGCGAAAAGCGCGAAAATCGCGACGAGAGAAAAGAAGCGGCAAGAGCGCGACATAGCGAGACTCCGACGACGTTATTTTTGAGCGGTTAAACGGTTTTTGTTTGATTTTTGCGGCCGGCGCGGACGTCGACGTTAATACTATAGTCGGCCGTCGAGCGTTCGGCTCCGAACGAAATCGCGATTTTTGCGAAAAACGAAGAGTCGACGACGCCGAAAAGAGCGGATAAACCGGATAGGCAAGATAGCGAAAAAAAAGAAAAAGCGAAAACCGACGAACGTCGGCGGCTTGCGTCGAACGGCGCGTCGGTTTTCGAACGGGAACGGGAGCGGGAACGGATTAGTAACGAGTCGGGGCGCCGGGCGCGGCGGCGTTGAAGATCGCCGGGTCGTATTCGTCGCGATATTGCCGTTGCGGCGCGTACCCGCCGCGTTTGAGAACGTTTTCCGGCGAGTTCGGGTCGTCGGCGGGGGAGGGCGCGTCGTCGACGTTAGAAGCGGCGAGTTCGGGGAGCGCGGTTCGGCTGGGTTGCGGAAAGTTCGCCGTTTCCGCCGTCTCCGCCGTTGGATCGTCGAAAAGTTCGGCGAACGGGTTCGGGTTCGTCGGCTTCGGAACGGGCGCGTTCGTCATACTGGGCGTCGCGACGCGGTGGTATCGGGAAACGGCGTCCGGGCGGAGCGTCGCGGCGGACGCGTCGCGAACTCGGCTTTGACGGTGAACGTAACGCCCGAGTTTGCCGTCGCCGAGCGATTCGACCCAAGCGACGAACGTTTGGCAGTCTTGCGCCGACCAACGCCCTTCGCCGAACGGGTAAACGCGATTTCCGTCTAAGTCGGCGACGACCGGATGATTCAAAATCGGGCTTTGCGCCGGGTTGTTAAAGTCGATGAAATCGAACGTTTCGCGCAAGTTGAAGTAAAGGGCGAGGCGCGCTTGCGTTCCAACCCCTTTCGGGCGAACGCGGAACGCCGAATTGGGGTTCGAGCCGTCGTGACAGCCGGCGGTCGCGCAGCGCTTTTGGAGAATCGGTTGCGCGCGGCGGGAAAAGCGTTCGAACGCGGAGATCGGGAGTTCTTTCGCCCAACGTTCGATTTCGGCGATTTCCGGGTCGAGCGCCGTCGGCTTCGCGGCGTCGGAGGAAGCGGCGACGGCGGCGTTCGTCGCGGTCGCTTGAGCGGCGGAGGCGCGCCATTTCTCTATTTGACGCAATTCCTCCAATTTGGCGGCGACGACGCGGCGTTCGCCGTCGGAAAGGGGTTCGGCGAGCTTCGTTTCGAGGAGCGCGATCGCTTGCGGCGCGAGTTGGCGGCGGTTCGCCCAATCGGCGAAGCGGACCGTTTCGCGGACGTCTTCGAGACGCGTTCGGCTCTTTTTGAACGCGAAAACGTCGTCGCGACTTCCGCCGACGAACTGAACGTCGAGCTTAGAAACGGAGACGGAGCCGCCGTCGAGCAACTCGATCGACAGCGCGTCGCCTCGGTCGCGAACGACGCCGACGTGAACGACGTCCAAGCGCGTTAAAACAAAGCGCGGCGGTTCGGAAACGGGCGGAGCGTCGGGCGTTCGCGCCGTCGCAAGAGGCGGCGCAAGGAACGTTTGCGTCGACGCGTCGGAGGCGAAAAGGGGCGAAACAAGCGTCGCGAGCAAAACGCCGACGCCGAGCGCCAAGGGGCGCGAACGGAGCGGGCGAACGGAGAAGGAAAAGGCGGTGCGCGGCGTCATCGGTCGATAAGGGCGGGCGTCGCGGGGACGTCCGACGTTGAAAAGGACGAAGTCGGTTAAAGGGGAAATAGGTAAAATAAACGGTTTTTGATTTCTTTGAAAAACGTTGTTGTTTTCTTTTTGGGCGTGCGGACGGACGGTCGGCGTCGCGTTGGGTTAGCGTCGCGTTGGGTCGGCGTCGCGTTGGGGCGGCGTCGCGTTGGGTCAGCGTCGCGGGCGGTCGCGCGGTTCGATTCGCCAAGCGGAAACTTTTTCCGCGTCGGCGACGATCAGGTGCGGAACGTCGTTCCAGCGAACGACGCAAACGCCGGAAATTTCGGCGCCGAATTGGAAAACGTCGAACGGTTCGCCCGTCGCGCGGAAGAACCGAACGACGCCGTTCGGGGACGCGACCAACCATTCGTCGTCGCCGTCGCCGTCGACGTCGCCGGAAACGACGCGCTCCATTTGTCCGCTTTCCTCCCAATCGATCGGCGTTTTCCAAAGG
>JAFYVO010000104.1 GCA_017549085.1 Thermoguttaceae bacterium | reverse complement strand
CTCGAAACGGTTCTTTCCCGCGTTCAACAGGACGCGGAACCGCCGTTTACCGCCGAAGAAATCGACGTTTTCGCGACGCCGGACTTCGCCGCCGCCTTAGAGACGCGTTAAAAGAGCGCGGCGCTCCGCTTGCGAAACGTTCGCTTTGCGGTATAATAAGAACGGGGAATAGGCGCGTTTCGACGTCGTTCCCGCGAAACGCTGTTAAAAAGAACGTTGTAAAACGTTGCGTAATAAAGAATTAGTGTTAACTTTGACGAGCTGACGAACGATGCAAAATCAAGACGCGAAACTCGACGCGCCGGTCGCGCCGACGAAAGAACTTTCTATTTCCGATTTTCAAGCGTTGATTCGCGAGATGTACGTCGAAAAAGACCGCGAACGCGGCGTCGCCGGCACCTTCATGTGGTTGATGGAAGAAGTCGGCGAATTGGCGACCGCGTTGCGCGACGGGACGCAAAAAGAGCGCGAAGAAGAGTTTGCCGACGTGTTCGCTTGGTTGACGACGATCGCGAACGTCGTCGAAGTCGACTTAAATAAAGCGTTGGCCGACAAATACGGAACCGGGTGCCCGGGGTGCGGCAAGCTCGTTTGCGAGTGTCCCGACTCGGAAAAACCCTGACCGCGCGATAAAGAGTGAAGCGCAATCTGTTTATTGAAAAGACGTTAAGCGACGGGCGAGGAAAAAATGGGGCGACGAACGAACGACAACGGAACCTTAACGACCGCGATAGGACGGCGACGCGCGGCGCTTCGCGGCGTCGCAACGCTCTTGGCGATCTTTTGGACGGTCGCAAGCGCGTTTTCTGCGCCCGATTCGCAAAGCGACGCGGCGTCGACCAACGCGTTGGAAGCGGTCGCCGTTAACGTCGGGCTCGACGGCGTTTATAAAAACGGGTTTCAAACGCGGGTCGTCGCGAGTTGGAAAGGGAGCGCCGCGCGAGTCGAGTTGGAAACGCTCGACTCCGACGGAACGCCCTTCGTCGTCGCCAAAACGCCGACCGTCGAAGAGAACCAAGAGGGGCGCGCCGAGTTTTCAATCGCGTTGCCTAAAGCCGGCGCGGCGCTTACGTTGCGATGCGTCGACGAAAACGGGACGCCGCGCGAGCAAACGTTTAAGCCAAGCGTTCGTTCGGGCGGTTCCGAGACCGTTTTTCTCGCGCCGGCCGCCGCGTCGAAACCGATCTATCTCGTCGTCGGCGAAGGAGAAGTCGGGCTTGACGACGCGTTTTCTGCGTTGCGCTGGAACGAAGCGCGCCGTCCGACGGTCGTTCGATTCGATTCGCTCGCCCAAGCGCCGACCGATTGGCGGTCTTACGAAGCGGTCGACCGATTGATCTTGACGACGGCGAATCCGGACGTTTTCGCGGGTGCCGACGCGACCGACGCTCGAATCGTCGCGATCGAACGCTGGCTCGAGCGGGGCGGGGAAGTCGTTTTGCTCGCCGGAGCGGAGTCGATTTCGCTGTTGAAAAAAGGCGGCGCGCTTTCCGCTTTTTCGCCGGGCGCCCAAGTCGCCGACGCGCCGCACGAGTTCCGCGTCGTTAACTCGCTTTTAGCCAATTTGGAAGGGGTTAAAAATCTCGCGATGACCGGAACGAAGTCGTCGCCGTACTTGCGCGTTCCGGTCGTTTCCGAATTGAAACCGAACGCCGTCGTCGGGATGCGGGAAGCGGAAACGCCCCTTTTCGTCGAACGTCCGGTCGGTTTGGGAACGGTCGCGTTTTTCGCGTCCGATTTGGCGACGCCGCCGTTTTCGAACTGGACGGGGCGTCCCGTTCTTTGGGCGAAGATTTTGGGAATCGCCGCGTTGGGAACGGCGACCGCCGCCGACGCGCCGGTTTACGTTAAACGAGGTTATCGCGATATTTCGGGGCAACTGCGCAGCGCGAACGACGTTTTCGAAGGCGTCGCGGCGCCGTCTTTCGCGTTGGCTCTCGCGCTGATGTTCGTTTATCTTTTGGTCGTCGGGCCGCTCGATTGGTTTTTGGCGAAGAAGATTTTTAAACGTTCGTCGACGACTTGGGCGACGTTCCCGATTTTCGTTCTCCTCTTTGGCGCGTTGGCCGTTTGGGCGACGAGCGCGACGCGGACGAACGAACCGCGTTTGAATCAAATCGACTTGATCGATATCGACGTTGAAAGCGGCGTCGTTCGCGACGTCTCTTGGTTGGGACTCTATTCGCCGAAAGACGGGCGGCGCGACTTGACGTTTAGCGCCGGCGACGCGTCGGCGTTTGGGAGCGCCGCGAAATTTGTCGAGCCGCCGACGGCGACGTTGACGCCTTTGACCCTTTCCGGAGACGGCGTCGGCGGAGCGGAGCAGCGAACTTTTGCGCCGCGCGTTTGGGACGCTCCGTATTCCGGCGACGCGACCGTCGATTCGACGGCGAGCTTGAAAGACGCGCCGTTCTTAGCGCGTTCGAGCAAGAGCTTCGTCGGACGCTGGACGGGACGTTTGGAACCGTTGCCGCGCGGCGACCTTTACGACGACGGGTTGGGGTTGCGAGGAACGATCGTTAATCCGCTCGACGTTCCGATTTATTCGGCGTTCGTTATTTACGCCGGCGGGGCGTATTCGTTGGGAACCCTCGCGCCGGGGGAAACGAAACTCGAACGTTCGGCGATTCGCCTCGAACCGCGTCGCGTTCTGAACGAACATCGAAGTTCGGTTCCGACCGAACGCGCCGAGCGTTGGAACTCGACCGATTATAACGCCGGTTCGCGCCGCGTTCCGTATATTTTGCGCGCCGCGTCCTTTTACGACCTCGGCGGCGGGCTCGAAACGTACGGGCTCGAAAAGCGACTTCAAGCCGACGTCGATTTGAGCGACTTGGTGCGTTGCGGGCGCGCCGTCGTTTACGGAACGGTCGTCGATCCGGAAGCGGAGAAATATCGCCCGCTCGAAGAAGGCGCGAAATCGCGAAGCGCTTCCGCGAAAGGGAAAACGGACGCGGAACTTGCCGTCGAGAAATTCGGGCTCTTCGGGTCGAGCGAAGAAATGAAACCGACCGTCGCGACTTCCCCGGAAAGCGACGGGGAGACCGTCGCGCCGTCGAAAAGAACGGTCGCCGTCCGCTTGATTTTACCGTTGCGTCGCGGCGCGGCGCCGGGTGAAGAGCGGTAAAGGCGCAAACGACGAAAATAAGATTGAGAAAATAAGAAAACGCCGAAAGAAAAGGCGAGCGAAATAAAGGAAGAATTTGGGCCGCGTTCGATGATTAAAACCGAAGAATTAACGAAGCAATACGGAAAACTTTTCGCGTTGAAAAATTTAACGCTCGAGTTGAACGAAGGCGACCTTTTCGGCTTCATCGGCCCGAACGGTTCCGGTAAAACGACGACGATGAAAATGCTCGCGACGTTGTTGCAACCGACTTACGGCGAAGCGTACGTCTGCGGACTTTCGATTTATACGAAACCGAAGGAAATTCGCCGCTTGATCGGCTTTATGCCCGACTTTTTCGGCGTTTACGACGATATGAAGGTCATCGAGTATCTCGAATTTTTCGCGGCGGCGTACCGCGTTCGCGGCGAAGCGCGGCGCAAGATTTGCAACGAGGTTCTCGAACTCGTCGACTTGGGGTACAAACGCGAAGCGTTGGTAACGAGCCTGAGTCGCGGGATGACGCAACGGCTCGGTTTGGCGCGCGTTTTGCTGCACGACCCGCAAGTTTTGCTCCTCGACGAACCGGCCAGCGGGCTCGACCCGCGCGCTCGCATCGAAATTCGCGAACTGCTGAAACGTTTGGGCGGTCGCGGCAAAACGATTATGGTCTCGAGCCATATTCTCCCGGAATTGGCCGACGTCTGCAATAAAGTCGGGATTATCGAGCGCGGCGAACTTCTCGTCGACGCTCGGGTTGAAGACGTAATGAAGCGCGTTCGCGACCAAGTCGTCGTTTTGGTTGAATTGGCCGAACCGAAGGACGAATATTTCGGGAAGAAAATCGACGAGTGCGCGAAATTCCTTACCGACGACGCGGTCGTCGAGTCGGTCGAGAAGACGAAAAACGACGCGCTTCGCGTTCTGATCGAGAAGGGGAAAGGACTCGACGATTACTCCGCGCTCCTGACGCGGTTGATCGAACGCGGTTTCCGAATCCGTTCTTTCCGCGAGGAAGAAGTGAACTTGGAAACGGCGTTTATGACGCTGACGCGCGGGATTACCGCTTAATTCTTTATTTATAACGCTTTAAAACGGCGTCGGGGCGTTCGCTTCCGGCGCCGTCGGCTTATCGCGGCGAGACTTTTCGCAAAAAGGAAACGAAACGAATGAAACGTTGGGGCTTGAGCGCGGCGTTGGTCGCGAGTTTTGGGATGAGCGCGGGCGTCGCGGCGGCGCAGCGCGTTACGTTGAAACCGGCGCCGGAAAAGACGAGCGTCGAAAAAGTCGCGTCGCCGAAAAAAGAGACGGAAAAAGAGACGGAAAAGGCGGAAGTCGCGCCGAAACAGGAAGCGACAAAGGAGCCGACGAGCCGCGCGACCGCGTCGACGACGAAACCGAGCGCCGACTCCGGGATTTTAACGCCGACGCCGACGGCGCCGCTCGAACCGCGAACGCCGGAGGAACTCGACGCAAAATATCCGGTCGTTCCGGACGCGCTCCGGATGACGCTCGAAGAACTGATTCCGACGAAGGAATTGCGCAACGTTCGCGTTTTGAAGGCGATGGCTCGCATCCCGCGCGCCGAATTCGTTACTAAAGAGTTCCGCGAATACGCTTATCAAGACGCCGCGCTCCCGATCGGCGACGGGCAAACGATCTCCGCGCCCTTTATTGTCGCTTATATGACCGAAATGCTCGACCCGCGACCGACCG
>JAFYVO010000103.1 GCA_017549085.1 Thermoguttaceae bacterium | reverse complement strand
TCCCACTTGCGCATCAGTTCTTTGCCGCGCTCGTCTTCGAACGTTTCTTTCGCGCGGTGAATCCAGCAGGAACCGAGCCCGACCGCGTAAGCGCCGAGCATCAGATTGCCCAAAACGAGCGAACCGTCCTCGACGTAAGTCGGACGAATGTGTTTCCCGCCGAAAACCGCGACGTAAGTCGGCGCGCCGTAAAACGGGTCGGTTTCGACGCCAAGATACTCCGCGTTGATTTTCGACAGTAAAGCCCGCGTTTCCTCGTCTTGCACGACGACCAACTTCGTCGCTTGCATATTGCGACCGGACGCCGCGTAAACGCCCGCTTCCAAAACGGCGTCGAGTTCGGCGTCGGCGATTTGCTCCGGTTTGTACGCGCGGACGCTCCGGCGCAACTTCATACTTTCGAGCGTTTCGAGTTTCATTCGTTCGGTCTCGCTTTCTTGTTTAACGTTGTTTTTTCAACGGGTTACGATCTTTTCTTCTCGGCGGCGTTCCCTTCCTCGCGGAGACGGCGAACCGCGGCGCCGAGCGGATTTTTCGGCGGTTTCGGCGCCGGCGTTTTCTTTCCGACGGCTTCGGCGAGTTCGCGACGCGTCGTTTCGGCGCTTTTTTGCGCGGCGGCGTCGGCTTCGTTTTGGAGGTCGAAGACTTTCAGCGCGAACTCCAAAAGCTCGTCGACGCAAGGGTTTCCGTTCCGATCGAAAAGGTCGCGCGGCAACTTGACGTATCCGCGCATCGCGTCCTTTTCGTCGTCGACCAGTTGAAGCGTCGCGCCGATTCGTTTCAAATCGCTCGCCAGTTTGTACATCAAATCCGGCGCGCGGAACGTAATCGCGAGCATCTTCGTTTTTTCGCCGTCTTTAAGTCCTTCGTATTGCGCGAGTTGCACCTTGCGAACGCGGTAATCGAACGCTTTGATTCGAATCTGCGCCAAGACGAAGAGCCGCTCCGCTTCCGGCGGCAACGGGCCGAATCGGTCGCGCAGTTCGTTGCGAACGTCGACCGCTTCCGGTATCGTCGCGACGCGGTCGAAACGGCGGTAAAAGTCGATTTTCGTTCGCGACTCGGCGACGTACTCGTTCGGCAAAATCGCGGTTCCGGGGAGGTCGATCTCGACTTCGACCTTCAACTTTTGCGGCTCCTGCTTCAACGCGCGGACGGCGGCTTCGAGGAACTCGCAGTACATCTCGTAACCGACGAGCGCGACGTGCCCGCTCTGCTTCGTTCCCAAGATGTTCCCGGCGCCGCGTATCTCCAAGTCTTTCATCGCGATATGAAACCCGGAGCCGAGCCGGTCGTACTCTTCGATCGCTTGGAGACGCCGCGTCGCGTCCCGCGTCAGCGTTTGGTTCGCGTCGAGCGTCAAATAGCAGTACGCCTGCTTTTTTTCGCGTCCGACGCGACCGCGGATTTGGTGCAACTCCGCCAAGCCGAACTTATGCGCTTGGTCGACGAAAATCGTGTTCGCGTTCGGCACGTCGACGCCGCTTTCGATGATCGTCGTGCAGACGAGAACGTCGAACTGTCGCATAACGAAGTCGCGCATAATCTCTTCGAGTTCGCCCGACGGCATTTGAGCGTGCCCGACGCGGATTCGCGCCTCCGGGACGATTTTGCGCAAACGGTCGGCGACCTCCTCGATGTCGGAAACGCGGTTGTGCAGGTAAAACGTTTGCCCGCCGCGGTTTAGTTCCCGTAAAATCGCCTTGCGCGCCGTCTCCGGATTGAAGCGCGAAACCCGCGTTTCCACCGGAAGACGGTCCGCCGGGGGCGTTTCGAGGTTCGAAACGTCGCGAATCCCGACAAGCGAAAGGTGCAACGTGCGCGGAATCGGCGTCGCCGTCATCGTTAAGACGTCGACTAAGTTGCGCAGTTCCTTGAGCTTTTCCTTGTCCTTGACGCCGAATTTTTGCTCTTCGTCGATCACGACGAGGCCGAGTTTGCGGAATTCGACGTCCTTTTGCGCGACGCGGTGCGTTCCGATCACAATGTCGACCGCGCCGGTCTTCAATTTTTCGAGCGTCTCCTTCTGTTCCTTCTTCGACACAAAGCGCGACAGCCGAGCGACCGTTACCGGGAAGGCCGCCGTCCGCTCGCTGAAAACGCGGTAATGCTGTTCCGCCAAGACGGTCGTCGGAACGAGAACCGCGACTTGATACCCCGCTTCGACCGCTTTAAACGCCGCTCGCAACGCGACTTCCGTCTTGCCGAAACCGACGTCGCCGCAAAGGAGCCGGTCCATCGGGCGGGAGCGCTCCATATCGCGCTTGACCGCTTCGATCGCCGCGAGTTGGTCGTCCGTTTCGCGGTACGGGAAGAGCGACTCGAAGTCGCGTTGCCAAGGGCCGTCCGCCGGGAACGCGACGCCTTCGAGCGAATCGCGGGCCGCCTGCAAGTTCAGCATCTCCGACGCGAGTTCCCAAACGCCCTCTTGCGCCGCTCGCTTCTGCTTTTCCCAACTCGTTCCGCGAATTTTCGCCAACGCCGGTTCGGAGCGCGCGCCGCCGGGGCCGACGTAACGGTGAATTTTGCCGATGCGCGACGCCGGGACGTAAAGGTAAGCGGAGTCCGCAAATTCCAATTTTAAATGGTCTTCGCGCTGGTTCGCCTTGTCGATCGTCTCGACGCCGAGGTAACGGGCCAAACCGCGCTCGGTGTGAACGACCAAATCCCCCGGCGTCAGCTCCATAAAGGAGTCGATCGTCTTGCTCAACGCTTTTTTTCGGGCGCCGCCGGTCGAGCGTCGAGCGATGGAGCGTCCGAAAAGCTGCTCCGCGCCGATCCAAATCGCGCTCGCCGGCTTCCATTCGAAGCCGTTCGAAAGGGCGCCGACCAAGAAATGAAGCCGCCCTTCCCGCAACGGAACCGCCGCGCGGAACGTCTCTTGCAACCGGCGCGACTCCGCCTCCGACGCGCAAACGATCGAAATCGACTCTTCTTCCGGCGAACGGTTCAGTGCCGCTTCGATCTGCGTCGCGTCCCCTTGGAACCGCTCGACCGAGCCGAACTCGACGTTGAAACGCGCCGTCGCGAACTCCGTTCCGGTCGAAACCGCGACCGCGTGCGCGGTCGGGCGCCGGTAAAGCGCGTTAACGACGTCGGCGACCTTCGCAAGGCGCGAACGCTCCGCGTCGGAGTAATCGGCGACGAGCCGCGTCGTTTCGCCGATCGTCTCGTCCGAGTTGAGGAAAAGGGTCCAAACGTCGTTCGGCAAGCGGTCGACAAAGGAACCGGTCGCGAC
>JAFYVO010000102.1 GCA_017549085.1 Thermoguttaceae bacterium | reverse complement strand
TCCGACCGCGATTACGAGGAGCGTTTTTGGCCGTTCCTTCTCCGTTTTGAGACGTTGATCGCCGGCGTCGTTCGGGAAGCGTCGCGCCGTCTCGGTTCCGCGACCGACGCCGACGCTCGGGCGTTCTTCGAAGCGGCGTTCGCGCGTTGCCTCGACGTCGGCGCCGGGGTCGTTCCGCTCGATTATTGGGCGCGGGTCGAACTTCCGTCGGTCGCTTGGTACCGCGCTTATCTCGACGCGGAGCTTCCGGAAATGATCGCCGAAGCTCGTCGCCTCGCGACGGAGGAAATCGTCGACGCCGACCCGGTCGACCGCGTCAAAATTCGCCGACTCGCCCACCAAAGCGCGACGTTCCAAACGTTTTTGCTCGGCGCCGCGCCCCAACCGGACGAGTCGCCGACCCAACCAACGCCAACCGAATAACCGCGTTTTCGCCGCCGTTTCGACGGTCGCCGGAAGCGCAAACAACGTTCCATTCCCCCATTTTATCCGTTTTAACCGATATAAGGGTTCCCCCATGAAAAAAACGCTCCTTTCGTTCCTCGCCGCCGCGCTCTCGTTGACGGCGTTCGCGACCTCGGCCCGCGCCGACGTTACCCTTCCGAAGTGCTTCGGCGATTCCGCTGTTCTCCAACGCGACAAACCGATCTGCGTTTGGGGTTGGGCCGACGCCGGCGAAGAAGTTACCGTTACCTTCGCCGGAACGACCGCGAAAGCGACCGCCGGCGAAGACGGCGCTTGGAAAGTTTACCTCCCGGCGCAACCGGCGTCCTTCGAAGCGCGCGACCTGATCGTCGAAGGGAAGAACAAAATCGCCTTCTCGAACGTTCTCGTCGGCGAAGTTTGGATCTGCAGCGGCCAATCGAATATGGAGCAACCGCTCAACTCTTGGGGCCAACCGCGCCTCTCCTGCACCGAAGACGAAATCAACGGCGATTACAGCTTCATCCGCTTCAACCGCGCGCACCACGTCATTAAAGCGGAAGAACAAAAAGACTTCGCGACGAACGGTTGGCTCGTCTGCAAGGACGGCGTCCAAAAAGACTGCACCGCGACCGGCTTCCACTTCGCCGTTCGCCTCAACAAAGAACTGAACGTTCCGGTCGGTCTCATCGACTCCAACTGGGGCGGCTCGAACATCAACAGCTGGATTCCGGACGCCGGTTGGAACGAAGTTCCGGAAACGGTCGAACACGGCAAAATCCTCCTCGCCCAACGCGACGCGGCGAAAGATTGGGACAAATGCGGCGGCATGTACAACGCGATGCTCGCGCCTTGGAAAAACTACTCGATCCGCGGCGCCATCTGGTACCAAGGCTGCACGAACGCCGGCGAACGCGAATTCTACTACTTCAAGCAAAAGGCGATGATTCGCGAATGGCGCGAAGTCTTCGGTCAAGGCGACTTCCCGTTCTATTGGGTCCAACTCGCCTCCTTCACCGACGCGCAAGACGACCCGAACAACACGGGCGACTGGCCGTACCTCCGTCGCGGTCAACAAATGTGCCTCGAAGTCCCGAACACCGGTCAAGCGGTTATTATCGACGCCGGCGAAGCGAAGGACATTCACCCGCGCAACAAATGGATCGTCGGGAACCGTCTCGCCGTTTGGGCGCTCGCGCACACCTTCAATAAAGACGTCGAATGCGCCTCGCCGGCCGCCGTCAACGCGACCTTCGCCGACGGCAAAGTTACGGTCGACTTCGATTTCGTCGGTTCCGGTCTCGTCGCCGGTCAACTGAACGACCGCGAATTCTCGAAGACCGACGCCAAACTCGCTCGTTTCGCCGTCGCCGGTCAAGACGGCAAATTCGTTTGGGCCGACGCCGAAATCGTCGGGAAAAACCAAGTCGTCGTCAAATCGGACGCCGTCGCGGAACCGACCGCCGTCCGTTACGCTTGGCAAATGAACCCGGAAGGCGCGAACCTCTACACCGCCGAAGGGCTCCCGACCAACCCGTTCGAAATCGTTAAATAAGAACGATTAAGACTCCGCCGCGTTCCCTGCCTCGTTTGACGGCAAGACGCGGCGCCCTTCCCGCTTCCGAACGCGCTTTTCGACGCTTCGACGCCGAAACCGCTCGTTCCCCAAGCCGTCGCGTCCAACGACGCGGCGGTTTTTTGGTTTCGAAGCGTCGCGAAAGTCGCCGACGTTCCCCGCTCGAAACCGCGCATTTTCCCCATTTTAACGCAATTATCGAAAAGGAAATCGATATGTCGAACCTTCACGCGCTCGACTACGCCGTGTTGGCGTTATTTTTCCTCGCGACGCTTTACATCGGGTGGCGCTCGATGCGGAAAGCGGGCGAAAGCTCGTCCGAATTCTTCCTGTCGGGCCGTTCGCAACCTTGGTGGCTCCTCGGTTTTTCCCTCGTCGCGACGACGTTCGCCGCCGACACGCCGAACTTCGTTACGCAAGTCGTTCGCGAACAAGGCGTTTACGGCAACTGGTGCTGGTGGGCGTTCCTCCCGACCGGCCTCACGACCGTCTTCATTTACGCGAAACTTTGGCGCAAACTCGGCGTTACGACCGACCTCGAATTTTACGAAACGCGCTACAGCGGCAAGTCGGGCGCCTTCGTCCGCGCGTTCCGCACCGGCTACCTCGGCTTGGTCGTGAACACGCTGATTATGGCGAACGTAACCCTTGCGATCATCAAGATTTTCGGCGTTATGCTCGGTTTTTCCGCGCTGCAAACGCTCTTGATTTCCGGGACGGTAACGGTAATCTTCACGACCGTCGGCGGTTTTTCCGCGGTTCTTTGGGCCGACTTTATTCTCTTCATCGTCGCGATGGTCGGGAGTATCGCCGCGGCGATCGTCGCGGTGCGCCTGCCGGAAGTCGGCGGGCTTTCGGGTCTCTTCGCTCACGAAGCGGTCGCGTCGAAACTTTCGTTTTTCCCGGCGTTTAACGACTATTCGGCGGTGTTGTCCCTTCTGGTCGTTCCGCTCGTCGTTCAATGGTGGAGCGCTTGGTACCCGGGCGCGGAACCGGGGGGCGGGAGCTACACGGCGCAACGTATGCTCGCCGCGAAGACGCCGGGGCACGCCGTCGGCGCGACCCTTTTCTTCAACGCGTGCCACTACGCCGTCCGTCCGTGGCCGTGGATTATCGTCGGTTTGGCGTCGCTGATCATCTTCCCGGACTTGGAATCGCTGCAAAAAGCGTTCCCGCACGTCGCGCAACCGGGGCACGACATGGCGTACCCGGCGATGATGACGCTCCTTCCGGCGGGGATTTTCGGCGTCGTCGTCGCGTCCCTCTTCGCGGCGTACATGTCGACGCTCGCGACGCACTTGAACCTCGGTTCGTCGGATATGGTGAACGACCTGTACTTACGTTTCATTAACAAGGACGCGTCGGAGAAGAAGCTCGTGCAAGTCGGCCGCGTTTGGACGGTCGTTTTGATGATTCTGTCGTGCGTCGTCGCGACGCAACTCGAAAGCGCGCTCGGTTCGTTCCAGATTTTGATTTCGATCGGCGCCGGCACCGGGCTTTTGTTCCTCCTGCGCTGGTTCTGGTGGCGGATCAACGCGTATTCGGAAATCGCCGCGATGTGCTTCGCGCTTCCGACCGCCGTTTACTTCCAACTTTACCATAAATCCGTCTGTATGAACGTTTTCGAGATGACGGAAGAAGCGTTCGCCGCGTCCCTGCTCTCGAACGGCGGGCTTCAACTTGTCGCAAGCGTCGCCCTGACGACGGTCGGCTGGCTCGCCGTTACCTTCCTGACGCCCCCGGACGACAAAGACACGCTCCGCGAATTCGTTCGCAAAACCCGCGCCGGCGGCCCCGGTTGGCGCAAGGTTTACGAAGAAGCGGCTCGCGACGGCGTGTCGCTCGAAGGCGAGCGCGACAAATGGCCGGTTCCGCTCGGAATCCTTTGCAGCGTCGTCGGTTGCGTCTCGATTTACGCGGCGCTCTTCGGAACCGGCGCGTTCCTTTACGGCGATCTTGTTCTCGGCGGCGTGTTAACCGTTGTCGCGCTCGTTAGCGGCGGCGTCCTTTGGGCCTGCTGGAAGAAGATGGAAGCGGTCGCCGCGTCGAGCGAAACCGAATCGGCGCAAGAACTTAGCAAAGCCGAATGACGGCGCAAAAAAACGGACGCCCGAACTTTCCCCGTTCGAGCGTCCGAATTTGCCGTCTTAAACCGTTTAACGAGCGACGCTTGCTAAAACGTCGCTCGTTTTTCTTTCCCCAACGACGTCGCGTCGTTTTCTCCGTCGTCTTCTCCGTTATTTCGCGCCGCCGTCTTTCGGAACGTCTTGAATCTTAACGGTTTGAAAGATCAGTCCGCCGGTCGTTTCGTAAAGCGCGCCGATCGTTTCGTCGTCGATTTTCACCAACGTCGAGTATCCCCAGCCGCCGGGCCGATAAAGGGTCAGTTCGCGATCCCAAGTCGTTCCCTCGTCGGCGCTTAGTTTCAGCGTCATATTAACGCGACCGCTCTTCGAGTTCGGGTTCATGAACGCGAGCAAGTTTTCCTTGTCGCCGTCGAGCGTCGACGAAAACCGAATCAAACTGGCTTGGCAAATCGGCTCGACGAGCGTCTTTTTCGACGTCGGATGTTCTTCCCAAGTCTCGCCGAAATCGCGAGTTACGGCGACCGAGCGCGCCCGGCCTTCGAAGTTGCGCATATTCAACATCAGCGCTCCGTCGTTCAGCTCGACGACCTGCGCTTCGCAAGTCATCTTGACCGCGCCGTTCCCCGCTTTCCAACTTTTCCCGCCGTCGCCGCTCCAAACGAGCGTCGAGAACCAGACGCCGTTCTCGTCGATAAACTGCGCCGGGAAAACGAGTTGGCCGCCGCGCGTCGCGATTCCGCAACCGGGCCCTTGGAAGAGGATGCGCCAATTTTCCCCCGACGCCGCTTCGTTGGTAACGTCGACCGGCTCGCTCCACGTCGCGCCGTCGTCGTCGCTGTACGACAAGACGAGACGCCCGGAAGTCCCGATTTTCAGCCCCGGTTGCGACGCGTGAATCGACTTGCCGTTATGCGCCCAAAGCGCGGCGAGCCAAAGGCGTCCGGTTTTCGGGTCGACGAGAATCGCCGGGTCGCCGACGCCCTCCTTCGCCGGGTCGGGCCCGTCGTAATTCATCGCGATTTGCATCGGTTCCCAAGTTTTCCCGCCGTCGAAACTTCGCGAACACGCGACGTCGACGTCCGCCGGGAGGTCTCTCGCGTCTTTCCAGCGAGCGTCGTAAACCGCTACCAGCGTTCCGTTTAGCGTCTTAACAATCCCCGGAATGCGGTACTTCGCGACGCCGTCCCAATCGGAGTCGCGAACCAAAACGCCGAACCGATATTCGAGCGACG
>JAFYVO010000101.1 GCA_017549085.1 Thermoguttaceae bacterium | reverse complement strand
GCGACCGACGTCGCGTTCGCGGCGACGCTCGACGCGGCGGCGAAGCTCGTCGAGTTGGCCGAAACGCTTGGAAAAGATCGCGTTAAAGAGTTTAAACAATTCCAAAAGGCGGCGCGGAGAGCGAGCGGGCTCCCGGACGATTCTCCCGAGAACGCCGCTTTGTCGAAAGACGAGAATGAAGACGAGCGAAGCGGGCTTTCGGAAGATTCCCCCGAGAACGCCGCTTTGTCGGAGAACGCCGCTTTGTCGAAAGACGAGAATGAAGACGAGCGAAGCGGGCTTTCGGGAGATTCCCCCGAGAACGCCGACGTTCTTCCGGATCCGAACGGCCCCGTTTTCGGCGCGACCGTTCAAGGGCAAGAGATTATCGCCGTCGTTCCCAATTCGCCGGCCGCGCTCGCCGGGCTGGAAATCGGAGACAAAATTTTAAGCTTCAACGGCGCGCGCGTCTTCGACGCGAACGATTACGACGAAGCCGTCGACTCGTCGCCGCTCGAAGCCAATTTGCTCGTCTTGAAAAACGCGACCGCTCGACAAGAGAACGTCGTCGTTGTCCTTAATCGGCGGCTCGACCTCGACGGCCCCGTTTTCGGCGCGACCGTTCAAGGGCAAGAGATTGTCGCCGTCGTTCCCAACTCGCCGGCGACGGTCGCCGGATTGCGAGTCGGCGATAAAATTTTGACCTTTAACGGCGAAATGATTAGCTCCGCGCAAGAGTTTTCCGACGCGGTCGACCGATCCGCGCCCGAAGCGCTGCTCCGCGTCTGCAACGTTCGCGGCGAAGAGCGCGAGACGGTCGTTAAATTGAACAGAAAATAACGGGAAACCAAGGCGTTTTGCGTTGTTTTCAACCTCCGATAAGCGCGCAAGAAGGTTTTATTAACGTTTTGCGCGCTTGTCGGAGTCGCCTTGTCTCGACGCGTTAGCGAAGGCGAGAATAAAAACTTCTTAACCGACTCGTTGCCGCTTGAACGTTTCTTGAGAGCGCGGCGGCGTCGACGATTAAGTCAAACAACGGGCGTCGCAAACTTTAAAAACGCCCCAAATACAACGTCGAGCTTATTGCAACGCGTCGCGGTTCGCCGGAAAACTTTGACAAGTTCTAAGAAACGTTCGACTTCGTTTCGGCGGAAGGCGCGGGCGCAGGACGCCGGGCGTCGGGGCGTTTCTCCGTTCTCTCAAACGCGATTTATTAAGATTGTCGGCGTTTTAAAGTCTTTGAGTTTAATATGTTGGGGCGCTCGCGTTCGACGGGCGCGTCGCCGACGTTTTCCGGCGCGAGGTTTTTAACGCCGACTGTATTGTCGGGGGAGAAGAGCGGCGGCGAAAATTTTTCGCAATTTTTCGGAAATTTTTCTTTTTTTTAGCGAATTTACTCGTTGCGTCGGCGTTTCGCGTCGTCCCTTATATTAGAAACAAAACCGAACGAGCGTCGGCGCGAAGGAGAAAATTAAGATGAACGAGCGAGAACGAAAAAACGAAACGACCGAAGTCGCGTTGCGCGACCGTTGGGAAACGATCGTTCGGCGGAGCGCGTCGGCGACCGTTCGCCGCGTCGAGCGTCAAGCGGCGGTCGAGCGTTTTTGCGGCGTCGCGAACCGTTGCGCGTTGGCGTTCGGGCTCTTGACGGTCGTCGAATTTTCGTTCGCCTGCGCGGCGTTGGAGACGATGCGCGAGTCGACGACGGCGTATTGCGAAACGTTGGCGGTCGCGGAATCGTCGTCGGCGTCCGAGCTGACGATTCTTTGAGAAAATAAAGAGATAGGAGAACGAGGGTAAGATGATAAAGAATATTTTAGCGACGTTGGGGATTTTGGCGGTCGTCGTTGGAATCGCGGTTTGGCAATTCGGCTTTTTGTCCGACCAAGCGGAGCAGGCGTCGAAAAAGATCGATCGCGCGACCGCCGCGGCTCGCGCGAGCAAGGCGATTTCCGAAACGAAGGCGAAAGTTGGACGGCTTGACGAGCAAGCGCGCAAGTATCGAGTCGACGCTCGAACCCTTGAACTCGCTTGGGAGCGCGAACAAGAGTCGATCGCGAAGTTGGAAGCGGCGATGAAAGCGTTGGCGACCGCCGCGAAGGAAGCGGGGCTCCCGAGTCCGAGCGAGCGCGACGCGTTGACCGACGGTCAAAAGAAAATCGCGTTGGCGTTCGGCGGGAAAAAAGTCGCCGCCGCCGACGTTTATTCGACGCTCGACCGTTGGAGCGCGGATTTGAAGCAAAAACGCTCGATCGCCGACCAAAAGAAAGCGACGTTCGAACGGACGCGCGCCGTCGCCGAGCAAATCGCGAAGAAAAAAGGGGAAATGGAGCTGACCGTCGCGAAGTTGGAAGGGCGGCTTAAGGAACTGGAAACCGCGAAAGATTTGGCGGCGGTCAACGCGGAACTTGCGTCGATGGAGGCGAACGTCGAAGGCGTCGACGTCGGCGAACTGGGGAACGCGCTCGACGTGTTGCAAGAGGAAATCGACGAGTTGAACGCGCAAACGAACGTCTATCAAGACGAAACGAACGACCGAGAAACGGCGCTCCAACCGACCGACGTTCTCGAACCGGTTTCCGACGAAGCGGAACTCGACGCGCTTTGGAACTAAAACGTTGAACGAGCGAGAAAAAACGAGCGGCGACGCGGCGACGATCGGCGAAACGTCGGTTTGCGCCGCGTTGACGCGAATTGTCGAGGCGAAGCGAACCGGCGACGTCGACGCGTTGAACGGCGCGTTGGCCGATCTGGGGCGCGTCGCCGAAACGCTTTTCCGGGCGCGCGTCGCTCGAACGCTTCGCGAGTTCGCGGACGACGGGTATTTGACGCTCGTCGAGGACGCGTCGGACGCGTTAAGCGAGCTTCTTTGGGTCGTTTACCAAAAGGCGGAAACGTTTCGCGGAACGACCGACGCGGAGGCGGCGAGCTGGCTCCGAACGATTCTCGACCGACGCTTGCTCGACAAACGGCGGACGTTCGTTCGTCGGGCGGCGAAGTGGCGCGTCGCGTTGCGAGCGATCCCGAAACGGTTGCGCGGCTTGCTCGAAACGGAAACGCGGAACGATTAAATAACGACGAAACAACGAGATAAGAATAACGGCGAAACGGCGATGAACGACGAATATTCGAACGCGGCGAGCGACGGGCAAGACGCGAAAAAGAGGAAAAAACGGGCGCTTTGGGCGTTGGTCGGGGCGGTCGCGCTCTTGGGCGTCGCGTTCGTCGTTTGGCGCGTCGCGAGTTTTTCGGACGGCGGAGCGGCGTCGCCGAATTCGACTCGGGCTCGGTTGACGGCGCTGGAAGAGGCGCTGGAGTCGGCGCGAACCGAGCGGGACCGAATCGACGCGTTGGCGACGAAGCGAGAGAGCGAAGCGCGGCGGCTGCGACTTGAGTTCCGCCGCGTCTTTTTCCGAATCGACGCCGACGAGCGCGCCGCGTTGATCGAAGAGATGAAGAACGGCGCCCTTTCGCCGGAGTCGAGCAAGCGACCGGAGGCGGCGACGGCGTTCGCGAAACAGAGCGAATGGCGCGAAGTCGAGCGCGAACGGGCGGCGTTGCGGAAGCTGAGCGAGCGGTTCGACGCCGAAATCGCGCGGGCCGAAAGCGAACGTGCGCGTTGGGCGCGACGGTTGGAGAACGAAGAGACGCTCGGCGCCGCCGTCGAGGAGTTGGACGCGGAAAACGGTTCCGTCGAGTCGGTCGCCGTCGCCGATCGGTTGCGAGCGTTGACCGAAGACGCCGCGTCCGACGCCGAGCGTCCGCACGACGCGATTTCGCCGGAAGAGATTTTGGCGTTCGAAAAGGCGAAAGAAAGCGCGTTCGAAACGCTCGTCGGCGGAGAAAGCGCGCCAAATAGCGAAACCGGCGTTCGAAACGCGGTCGCCGAAAACGGAGAGAACGGCGACGGTAAAGCGACGCGAGAAGCGGCGGAAATTCCGGAACTGCCGACGTTCGAGCCGGACAAATTGGCGCCCGACGCGCCGGTCGCGAAACGGCTTTTCGAGTCGCAAGGAGCGAAAATCGTCGACGCGGCGAACCGCGAGATTCAAAACGCGCTCGACGCCGGAGCGACCGACGTCGCGTTCGCGGCGACGCTCGACGCGGCGGCGGAGCTGGTCGAATTGGCCGAAACGCTCGGAAAAGACCGCGTCAAAGAGTTTAAGAAGTTTCAAGAGACGGCGCGAAAGGCGAGTTGGCGCCCGACGCTCGACGCGTTGCGCAAGTCGACGAACGAACTGGCCGAGTCGAACGCCGGTTGGCCGGAGACGTTCGCGCTCTTGGAGGAAGCCGCCGCGCTTGCCCCGCTTGCCCAAATTGCCGAGGTCGACGAAGCGTTCGCGCAAAATTTGACCGATTTGCAAGATTTGGCGCGTTATTACGAGTCGACCGATTCGGACGCGGGCGCGGCGGTTCGGCGGCGATTGGACGCGCTTCTCGGAAAGGCGGAGGACGCGGAGAAGAAAGCGGAAACGGCGGAGGGGAAAATTTCGAGCGCGCTCGACAAGTTGTTTAGCGGCAACGGCGTTTCGATTGAGTTGGTCGTCTGGCCGATTTTCGGGTTTTTGGGCGCGTTGGCGTTGGGCGCGCCGCTCGGAATCGGCGTTTTAATCTTTTGGCTCTTGACGCGACGCGGCGGCAAACGTTGGAATCGCGGCGATTACGAACGTCGTTCTCCGGACGGCTCCGGCGGGCGTTTTCCGGCGTCGGAGTCGCGACCGTTGGCGAACGGCGGCGTTTTGACTGGGCGAAATTGGCAAATTATCGGGCTCGTTTTCGTCGTCGGGCTGATAACGGCGGGGCCGTTGGTCGCGGCGTTGGCGGCGTTTGTCGCGGCGCTCGTTTGCGCGGGACGCTTCGGGACGGCGTTGGGCGCGCTCGGGATTTTCGCTTTTTTGGCGTTCGCGACGCTTTTGATCGCGTTGGCGACGGCGCTTGCGATCTTCGTTTCGATTTTTCCGTTTTAACGCGAACGCCGTCGCGCGACGCGTTTGGGCGCGTCCGTTAAAATAGAGGAAACGCGTCGATTCGGCGGAAAAACCGACGGTCGGCGCGTTTTTTTACCGTTTGACGCCCCGGCGGCGGGTTGACGTCGCCGCTTAAATCGTTACAATCGGTTAAGATAGGGCGGGCCGAACGAGGCGCGCCGAGTCGAAAAATCGACGCTTGACGGCGGCGATCTCGCCGAAAAAGCGAATTTAGATAAAACGGAGAAAATAGAGCGATGAAAATTGGCGTTTTGTGCAGCGGCGGCGACGCGCCGGGGATGAATCCGTGTTTGCGCGCGATCGTGCGAGCGGGCGACCAGTACGGCGATAAAATCGTCGGGATTCGTCACGGATATCAAGGGATTTTGAAGGGCGAATTTTGGGGCGGAACCGACCGCGCCGTCGACGTTCGCGAAGTC
The DNA here is from genome assembly GCA_017549085.1 of Thermoguttaceae bacterium. Taxonomy (GTDB): domain Bacteria; phylum Planctomycetota; class Planctomycetia; order Pirellulales; family Thermoguttaceae; genus RUG369. Next base: position 4,266 of record JAFYVO010000101.1, on the reverse strand, counting down.
TCCGGATGGACGAGCAAAGGGGGCGCTTGTTTTAACAGCAGCCGCTGCAACGAGATGCGAACTGAAGAAGGAATCGCGCAAGTCGTTGAAAACTTGCGACGTTACCGTTTTGGCGCTCTCGTCGCCATCGGCGGAAACGGCACCCTGACCGGCGCGCTCGAAATCGCCAAACGTTGGGAAGAAGGGCAAGTGATCGGGATTCCCGGCACCATCGACAACGACTTGCTCGGAACCGATTACACGATCGGCTTCGCGACCGCCGTCAAAACCGGGGTCGACGCGGTCGACAAACTCCGCGACACCGCCGGAAGCCACGATATGATGTTCCTCGTCGAGGTGATGGGGCGCGAATGCGGCGACTTGGCGACCGCGATCGCCATCGCCGGCGGCTGCGAGTTGGCGACGATTCCGGAAACGCATACGTCGATCGAAACGCTCGTTGAGAAATTGAAGCGTTTCAAGGCGTTGGGGAAACAGTCGACGATTATGATCGTCGCCGAAGGGGACGAGTACGGCGGGGCTTACAAGACGATGGAAGCGTTGAAACAAGCGGGCGCGCCTTACGAAATGCGGGCGGTCGTTCTCGGACACGTGATGCGCGGCGGTTCGCCGGTTCCGTTGGACCGCATTTTGGCGACGCGGCTCGGACGCTTCGCCGTCGACGCGTTGCACCAAGGGGAAAGCGGCAAAATGGTCGGCGAGATCGCCGGCAAGTTGACGCTGACTCCGCTCGAAGAAGCGGTGGCTTCTCATAAAGCGGTCGCTCGCGAGTTGGTCGAGCTGTTGGAACGCGTTTCCGTCTGACGGAAGAAAAAGAAAGCGCGCCGCGGAGCCGAAAAGCGCCGCGGCGAAGTTGAAAACGAAAAAGCCCGACGCTGCGAACGTCGGGCTTTTGGCGTTTCTTGCGAAAGGAGAGCGTTATTTCTCCGCTTCGTCGACGGCGAACTCGTCGTTTTTGAGCGCGGCGTCGGCGTTTTCCGTTTCCGCGTCGAACTCTTGCGAGGACGGCGTGTCGCCGGAGCCGGTTTCTTCGCCGTTGGCGGCCTCGAACTCGTCGAAGTTGAAATCGTCGTCGGACGCCGGTTGCGCTTCGTCGTTTCCGAACCAAGTCGTCGGGTTCATTCGCGACCAAACCGATTTCTTTTCCTTCTTGGAAGCGCGTTCGGCGGCTTGGCGAGCTTCTTCGCGGCGCGCGATTTCCTCGACGTCGCGGACGCGCTTGAAGCGAGTGTTTTTGGCGCCCGGGAGCGCGTCGATACCGAACGCGCAAGCGGTCGCGGTTCCGTCGGCGCCGATCGACTTCAAGTGATCGCCGCTCTTCGCTTGCGTTAGGAACGAAACGACGTCGGAGTAGGAGCCGCCGACTTCGACGATGGCGCGAATCGTTTCGTCGACTTTGAAGCCGACGCGGCGCTGTTCGTTGACGCCGTCGGACGTTTCGTATTTCTTGACGACGATTTCGTCGCCGTCGGTTCGAATCGTCAAGCGCGGGTTCGCTTCGATGTAAATCTCGCCTTGCAGGAAGATTTGGTCGGCGTTGAAAAGGACGACTTCCGGGCGGTCGCTCATCGCGACGTGCGCGAACGGCGTTCCTCCGCAGTTGAGGGAGTGGTAGGCGAATTGGTTCGCCAAATTTTCGCCTTGAATCATATAGTCGGACGGGTTGCGCGTCCAAAGAGCGCGGAACGCCCCGTAACGCGTTTCGTTTTCCGGCGCGGCGAGGAGTTTGCGCAACTCCGCGTCGACGTCGAACGACGTTTTCATGCAGACGCCGAGGGTCGCGAGGGCGGCCGGGCGACGTTCGGAGTCGTTGACGGCGAACTCCGCGAGAATCCGCGCGGTCAGTTGGCGGTCGGCGCGAATGTTGAAATAAGCGGAGGTGATCGCCGAGTTGAAGCGAACCGCCGCGTTCGGGCTGGTCATCCCCTTGCGAATCGCGTCGACGGCTTTTTCGTTGCTCGGGCCGATCGCTTCGAGTTGAATCGACGCGAACTCCGACGTTTCTTCGTTCAAAAGCTGGACGGCGAGGCGGTCGATCCGTTCGTTCAGCTCGTCGTTGGTTTCGAAGAAGGAAATCGCGCAAACGACGTTGACGTAACGGACGATGTTGTCGCGGTACTCTTCCGGAACTTCAAGGTTGATTCGCGTCGCGCCCGATTTCGCCTCGGCGACTTGTTTCTTGCCGACGTAACCGGATTTGGTGTAGCTAAAACGTTTGTTAATAACGTCTTGGACTCGCTTGGCAATCCCCGCCGACCGTTCGTTTTCTTTCAGTTCGAGCCAAATAGGCCGCGACCGCGAAACGACCGCGCCGCCGACGATCTTCCCTTTCTTGTAAGCGACCGGACTTTTATTCGCGACCAAATCCGGGTCGAGCGTAACGTAACCGTCGACGACGCCGAGTTTGTAACCGCGACGAATGACGTCCGCCGCCATATATTGATAAAGTTCGGCGCCGCGAACGTGCCCGCCCTGCACGCTCGACGCTTCGGAGCCCGGTTGGAGCGTGAGCGAAACGTCGAGGCGGTCGCCTGCGCGCGCTCCCGGCGGAACGATCGTTTCGAGGAGGACGATCGCGGTGTCGAGCGACGCGATTTGGCTCTTCGCGGTGCGCTTTTGGTCGACGTCGCGCTGCAAGTCTTGCAAAACGAGTTGTTGATACGTCGACGGCGGTTCGTCCGCGCCGGTTCCGGCGAGTCCGCGAACGAGCGTCGCGCCTTCGATCTTCGCGGCGTGCAGGTTCTCGGGACGCGCCAAGTCTTGAACGAGGCGACCGCGGTTGTTCAAAATGCGTTGCTGCTCCTCTTTAAACGGGTCTTCCGGGACTTTTCGCGAGCAACCGAGCGCGACGAGCGCGGCCAACGCGAGCGTTAGCGTTAAAAAACGTTTCATTTTAAAGGCTTCCAAGCGTCGCGTCGAGTAAAAAAGCGGCGCGGCGAGAACGAAATTTCGACGGCGCGCAAACGACGGCGTCGAAAGAATAGGCGGTTTAACTTTCGTTCGCCCGAACAAAACGCGCGACGAAAAGATGAAATCGCCGAACGATAACTAATTTTTCGCGTCGCGTCAAGAGCGATATTTTAACGCGGACGCGTAAAGATTAAAATAGACAAAATAAAGAGTTGGAACGCGGCGGAAGAGGAAACGACGCGAAGAAAAAGCGCGATCAAACGAAACGCGCAAGAAATAAACCGACGCAAGCGGCCGCGTTGACGACGCGACGCTTTAAAAAGCGCAAAAAAGACGCTCAAACCGAACCGCCGAACGCCCTCCGCCGAACGCTCGACGGAGGCGATTCAAGAACGGTCGACCGAAAAAAGACGGCGGCGCGATTAACGTTCGCGGTAAATGATGCGGCCGCGATCCATATCGTACGGGCTGATTTCGACGGCGACGCGGTCCCCAGGGACGACGCGAATGCGGAACTTGCGCATTTTACCGGCCAAGCGGCAAAGAACGCTGTGTTCCATATCGTCGATTTTAACGCGGAACGCGCCGCGCACTTCTTCGGTAACGACGCCGCGCAGTTCGATCGCTTCTTCTTTAGTCTTTTGTTCTCGATTTTCGCTCATACAATATCCTTTAAACAGTTGTCTTAGCCGTCGCGACCGAGACGAAGCTCGTTTCGGACGCTTGCGTCGCCGGCGCCGAAGCGAATAACGCGACGCGAGTTTTTAGCGAAGGTTGCGACGCTTGACGCGCCGCGTCGACGCGGTTTATAAGTCGCGCGTCGAAGAGAAGTCGAGAAGCGGGAGCGCGCGCCCGCGACTCCGCGACATAGCCAATTTTAACAGTTTTTCCGGTTTCGACAAGGGGCGAGAACGATTTACTTTGAACTTGCGCCCGCTTTTTTTGCGCCGGCCGCGCGTTCGGGAGGATTGAGCGTTTGGGGTAAGATGCGGAAGATAGGTGAAATGAGCGGAACGGCGCGACCAGGGCGGACGCAACGCGTCGGGGCGTCGGAAGAATCGCGCGCCGCCCCCTTTTGGAATCGGGGAAAAAGCGTATAATATAAGGAAAAAATGCGAACGACGGTCTCGGCGCGGGCGTTATGCTTTCCCGCCGACGCCGAACGTCGCGCCAAGCGTCGGGTTAAACGACGAAAAAATAAAAGCGATCGCGGCGAAGAAGCGTCGCGTTAAAGGTTGAGGAATGGATCGAACGCCTTACCAAGAAAATATCGTCAAACGATATTACGAAAACAAACCGGACATTATACGGCAAAAGTTGAGCGAGTTGACGACCGAGTTGTATTTGGCCGAAACG
>JAFYVO010000100.1 GCA_017549085.1 Thermoguttaceae bacterium | reverse complement strand
TCTTTCGAGCTCCATTGACGAGCGGGTAAGACGGACGCTTGCCCGCGCCGCGACGGGCGGGCGCCGCGCGTTTCCGTCGACTTTGTTATTATACCGCGTTTGGTGAAAATTTCTAGAACTAGGGGACAAAAAAATGTTCGAGCGCGCGCAAGAGGGGGGAAACGAAGCGGCTGTTACGTTTTGACGCTTGAAAACGAAGAAAAATTAAAAAAAAAACAAAAAAAGAGCAAAACGAAGAAAAAAAACTTGACAACGTGTAATGCGACGCGCTATAATAACAGTGCGCGGCGTCAAGTAACGCAAGTAGGATTGGCGCGAAACGACAAAACGAAACGATAAAAGGAGACCGGCGATGAAAATGCGACAGAGCGAACGAATTGTCCGCGACGTTGTGTCGAAGGACTTGAACCCGGATCGGCGAACGTCGATCTTGGCGAACGCGATCTTTGCGAAGGGGCGGAACAAACGCGTCGGCGTCGTTTTGCTTGGCGCGGCGCTCGTCGGGGGCGTCGCGGCGTTTCCGGCGGCGGGGCTCGCGGCGGCGGTCGCGCAGGAATCGAGCGCCGTTTTGAACGTCGAAGACGCGCAAGACCCTAAAACCGCGTTCCTGTGCTTGAAAGACGGGGGAAGTTATAAGATTGTCGGCGTTCGCGACCGCGACGCGACGAAGCTGGTTATCCCGTCGAAGATCGACGGCGTGTTCGTTCGAAAGATCGGCGAGGGCGCGTTTAAAGGGCTCAAACGCCTTGAAACGGTAAGTTGGCCGTCGGCGGCGGGGCCTTGCGAAATGGAGCCGGGCGCTTTCGAGTTCTGTTCGGCGTTGAAAAAGGTCGAGCTGCCCGAGAATCTCCAGGCGATTCCGGATCGGGCGTTCTGCGGGTGCGTCGCGCTCGAAACGGTTTTTGGGGGCGGCAATGTTCGAACGATCGGAGAGCGAGCGTTCGCCGGCTGCAAGTCCCTGGAAAACGTGTCGTTTAAAGAGGCGACCTCGATCGGTTTTTGGGCGTTCGCCGGGTGCGAGCGGTTGCCGAAGTTCGATATGGTTTCGCAGAAGGGGGGCGTTTTCCAAGAAGCCGAAGGGCTGCTCCTGTCGAAAGACGGCGAAACGCTTTACGCTTGCCCGCCCGGGCGAACCGGCGAAGTCGTCGTTCCGGAGGGCGTCCGGCTGATCGCCAAGGGCGCGTTCCAAGGGGGCAAGATCGAGACGGTCGTTCTTCCGCAATCGTTGGAAATCGTCGACGCGGAAGCGTTTGCGTTCTGTTCAAAGTTGAAGTCGGTTCTCGGCGCTCCGGACGCGCTCGAAATCGTCGGCGACTCGGCGTTCTCTAATTGTTCTTCGCTCGAGCGTTTCGACTGGCCGAAGAATTTGCAAGTTATTGGGAAATCGGCGTTTTCTCATTGCGGGCTGACGAGCGCGGAGATCGAGAGCGTTCGACGGATCGGCGAATACGCGTTTCAATATTGCGGCAAGTTGACGACCCTTTCGGCGCCGAGCGAAACGCGCGAAATCGAAGCGGGCGCCTTCTTCGGAACGAAATTGACGACCTTTAAAATCCCGCGCGACTTGGAAACGTTGCAAGCGGGCGCGCTCGACTGCCTTTCGCTCGAAAAAATCGAAATCGAAGAGGGGAACAAGGCGTTTAAAATCGTCGACGGAGCGTTGCTAAGCGCCGACGGCAAAACGCTTTACCGCGTCGACGCGTCGGCGAAGGGCCCGACGTGGAAGATTCCGGACGGCGTGCGCGTCGTCGCTCGTTCGGCGTTTCGCGGGAATAAAACGTTCGTTTCGCTCGAGATTCCGGAAGGCGTCGAAACGATCGGCAAGGGCGCGTTTTACGCTTGTTCGGCGTTGGAAAAACTGAAGATTCCGGCGAGTTTGCGCGAGCTCGACGATCGATTTAGCCTTTGTTCGCCGAACTTGACCTTCGAGGTCGCCGAAGGAAATCCGACGTACAAGAGCGTCGACGGTTCGTTGCTAAGCGCCGACGGTAAAACGCTTTACCGCGTCGGCGGAAACTGGGAGAAGAAAGTCCTCGTCCTTCCGGAAGGCGTCGAACGTCTCGCGCCCGGGTCTTGCGCCGGGAAACAGACTTTCGTCAAGATTCCGTCGACGGTGAAGCGAATCGACTCCGGCGCGTTTTCGGATTGCGGCGAAATGACCGGAATCGTGATCCCGGCGAGCGTCGAACGGCTCGACGAACGGTTTGTCTCTAGCAAGATCACGACGTTCGAGGTCGCGCCGGAAAACCCGAATTACAAAAGCGTCGACGGCGCTTTGTTAAGCAAAGACGGCAAAACGTTTTATCGCTTGGTCGCGCAAAAGTTGAGCGCCAAGGAACGGAACTTTAGGACGCCGGACGAAGAGAAGCGCGGTTTCGAGTTCGTCGTGCCGGAGGGCGTCGAAACGATCGCGAAGGACGCGTTTATCAACAATCGCGACTTTACGAAAATCGTTTTCCCGCAATCGCTTAAAAAGATTGAGGAATACGCGATCGACGGTCCGGCTTATTTACAGAGCGTCGCGATTCCTGCGGGCGTTACGACGATCGAACCGAACGCGTTCGCCCGGTGTTTTAACTTGAGCGAAGTTATTTTGGAGTCGAGCGAAGCGCGCTTCTCGCCCGAAGCGTTTGCGCCGGCGTATTCCAACCGCCCGGAACCGTTGATTCGCGTCGACGAGAAAGCGATCGCGAAAGAGGCCGCCGACCGCGCCGCTCGCGAGGCGGTCGAAGCGGCGTTCGAACGAGAAGAGGGAACCGGCCTGGCTCGCGAGGCGATCCTTACTGGCGTTCGCGACCGCGACATAACGACGCTCCAAATCCCGGAAACGCTCGACGGTCTGCCGGTGAAAACGATCGCGAACGGGGCGTTTTCCGGCTTGACGTCGCTCAAAACGGTTCGGATTCCGGCGACGTTGGAGACGATCGGCGCGCGAGCGTTCGAAGGGTGCGCGTCGCTCGAAAAAATCGAGTTTATTGAACCGGAAAAAACGCGTCTGCGAAAAATTGACGACACGGCGTTTAAAGGGTGTTCGTCGTTGACGACGTTCGAGGCGCCCGACAGTCTTTACGACGTCGGCGCTTGGGCGTTCGCCGAATGTTCCGCGCTCGAAACGGTTAAGTTCGGGAAGAGCTTGCTCTCTATCCAGAATTACGCGTTCCGAGATTGCGCTTCGTTGCGAAGCGTCGAATTTTCGGACGAGGAAGTCGAAGGCTTGGGCGGTTCGGATCCTTGGAGGTCCCATATCGCTTACCAAGCGTTCGCCGGTTGCGACGCGCTTCTCGAATTTAACGCGCCGAAAAGCCTCGCGTCGATTCATCACGAAACGTTCGGGAGGTTCGGGTCGCGAAAGACGCCGATTAAATTCAACCTTCACCCGGAAAACGCGTTCCTCAAAAACGATAACGGGCTGATTTCAACAGCCGACGGGAAAATCGTTTACGCGTATTTCGGCGACGGGAGCGGGGAACTGGTTTTGCCGGAGGGGCTCGAAAGCCTCGGGATGATGTTCCAAAACGCGCCGATTACCGCGGTTCGTTTGCCGAAGTCGTTGAAACACGTCGGGTTGCAAGCCTTTATGAACTGCGAAAAGCTGGAGCGCGTCGAAATTCCGGAGGATAGCGCGCTCGAAACGATCGGGCAGTCCGCGTTCAACGGTTGTAAGGCGTTGAAGACGGTCGATTGGCCGAAGTCGCTGAAAAAAATCGACTCTTACGCGTTTGCTCGGTGCGAATCGCTGGAATCGTTCGTCGGGGCGACCGGCGTCGAAACGATCGGAGGCAACGCGTTCGACAATTGCGAGTCGTTGAAAACGGTCGAGTTGCCGAACGTCTTGGTCGAGATCGGCCCCTTCGCGTTCGCCGAAACCGGGCTCGAGTCGATCAAAATTCCGGCGAGCGTTCGCGTCGTCGGCGAAGCGGCGTTGGCGAACGGCGCGCTGACGACGATCGAGGTCGAGGAGGGGAACCCGTCGCTGAAGGTCGTCGACGGCGCGCTCCTGTCGTGGGACGGCGCGACCCTTTGGCGGTTGCCGTCGGCCTTGAAATTGAAGTCGTACAAGGTTCCGGACGGCGTTCAAGTTATCGAACGCGCCGCGCTCGGCGGGAACGCGACGCTTGAAGAAATCGAGTTGCCGGAAAGCGTTACGACGATTAAATATAACGCGTTTTACCGTTGTTCGTCGCGGAAGAAAATCCGAGTTCCGGCGAAAGTCGTCGACCTTAACGTCAACGCGTTCGCGCATTGCGACTCGCTGGAAGTTTTCGAAGTCGCGCCGGAGAACCGGAAGTACAAGAGCGAAAACGGCGCGCTGTTAAGTAAAGACGGCAAAACGTTTTACAAAATCGTCGCGGTCGAACGCGACCCGAGCGCCGCGCCTTACGTCTTGGAACCGTTCGGAGACGACGAAGAGCGCCGCGAAATCCCGGCGTATAAAAACGCGATTTACCGCGTTCCGGACGGCGTTGAAAAGATCGGGGCCGACGCGTTTTCCGACCCGTGGCGAACGCGCAACGCTTTTACGGAAATCGTTTTGCCGAAAAGCGTTAGGGAAATTGGCCCGACCGCGTTCCAATGCTGTCCGCGTCTCGAAACAATGCGGATTTCGGCGAACGTCGCGAATATCGAGTCGGGCGCGTTTTACCATTGTTACGCGTTGAAAACGTTCG
>JAFYVO010000099.1 GCA_017549085.1 Thermoguttaceae bacterium | reverse complement strand
GAGGTCGAGCCGCCGCAACTGGCCGATTACGCGGAGGCGGTCGTCGACTTTTTGGAGTTGCAGTCGCCGGAGACGGTGATCGAGCGGATTGCCGGGGAAGCGTCGGAGCCGTATCTGTTGGCGCCCGATTGGACGGCGAAGAAACACGCCGCCCGCAACGCCGTCGACGTCGTTTTCCGGCGCCGCGATTCTTGGCAAGGGAAGTTTTACGAAGGCTAAAACGGCGAAACTTTGCCGGATGTAACGCCGAAACAAAGCGGAAAATCGTTAAAAACGTTCGCGGCGCGTCTCGAAATCGGGCTTGACGTCGCGAACGTTCTTTTTTAAAATCGACGATAGCGGATTTCCCCTTAATATTAATAACGCCGAAGCAACTTTTGACAAATTTCAGCGACTGTTTTTAGGGCGACGTTAATTAAGGACGTCGGAACGCCCGACGGGGCGTTGCCGAAACGGAGAAAGCGACGCGAATAAGGGTTCGCGTTGCGGGATTGCGCGTTACTCCTTTAAACGAGCGATTAGTTGGAGAATTTTTATGCCGAAGCGTTCTTTTTTAGACGACGCGTCGATGAAGATCGACAAATACGTCGCCAAGTACGGCGTCGCGTCTAAAAGGGCCGGGATCCGTTTTGGCGTTTGGGCCGCTTTACGCGGTTTTGGGCTTCCGGAAATTTGGGGGTTGAATCGATTGACGGGGGGCGAACGCCGCCCCAAACCGGTCGACGACGACCTTTGTCGCGTTAAAATAGAGATTTTCGGCGGGTTGGGCGATTTGATTCTCGCGCTGAATTATATCCGAGCCTTTGACGCGGCGTTCGTCGGCAAGCGGGAGATCGTCGTTTATTCGCATCGCGACAAGTCGTTGGGCGCGATTCAAAACCTTTGCCGCGAACAAGAATTTAACGTCGAAATTCTTTCGACGCGAGAAGCGGCGCGCGTCAAAAACGCCGATATCGAGCTGGAAATCGTTCGGTTTCCGAAGTTGGTTTTCTGCAATCGCAAAAAAATTGAGCGGCTCGAGCCGAAGATCGCCGAAGTTTGCGCGTTTTATCAAACGTTTTTCGAAAAGAATTCGATTTATTATCGAACCGGCTCCCCCGCGTATTTTTTGGGGCGGGAATTTTCCTTGTTGAACGGTCAAACGCGGGTAACGCAAGCCGACTTGGGCGGGCTGTTGAACGTTGGCGTCGATTTTCGTCCGAAAATTTTCGGCGACGTCGCGGCGACGAAAGCGAAGTTTGGGCTCGCCGACGGACCGTATATTACCCTGCAACGCGGCGCCGGGAACGACCGCCCGAACGAAGCGACGAAACTTTGGCCGTTCGAAAAATACGTCGAGTTGGTCGCTGCGTTGCGGCGCAAGTATCCCGGCGTTAAAATCGTTCAACTTGGAAGTCCGGCGACTTGGGCGATCGAGGGCGTCGACGTCGACTTGCGCGGAAAAACCGATTTTGAGGAGCTTAAAATCCTCCTAAAAGACGCGATTTGCCATTTTGACGGCGAGTGCGGCCTTGTTCACCTGCGTCGATTCTTGGGCGGCGGGCCGTCGGTCGTCGTTTTCGGGCCGACGTCGGAGGAATTTTTCGCGTACCCGGAGAACGTCAATTTGGGGTCGAGCGCCTGCCCGGGCGGTTGCGAATGGTTGACGGCGACTTACGTCGAGCGTTGCCCGCGCGGTTGCGACCGTTGCGAACGCTTGGCCGCGATCTCGGTCGAAGACGCGCTTCGGGGCGTCGCGGAGGCGGTCGATGGGCAAGATTAAGCGTTTCGATTATTACGGCAAGCTGAACCGCAAGGCGTTGAAATATCGCGCTTTATACGGCGGCGATTTTCGCAAGGCCGCCTTGCGTCTCGCGTTGTGGACGGCGGCGAGCGCGTTTCGTCGACCGTCGTCGAAAGTCGAACGGGACAAAAACGCGCTGAACGTCGGGCTCTTTTTTACCGGCGGCCTCGGCGATTATTTGATTGCCGCGAACTATTTTGGGTATTTGAAACGTTTTGTCGGGGACGCGCCGGTTAAATTCTCGCTCTTCGCCGCGAGTCCGGGCGCCGCGCGCGCCGCGTTCGCCGACCCGATCGACGAGCGACCGTTCGTTCCGCAGCGTTTCGACTTGGCGATCTCGACGGCGCGTTTTCCGTTGGTCGAGCGCGTCGACCGAGCCCGCGTCGAACGATTTTGTCCCCGATTGACGGCGTTGATCGACGCGTACCGGGCGTTGGAATCGGCGCAACCGTTAATTTTTAGCTTGCCGCCGTACGGCGACGGAATCGCGAACGCGTTTTCGGTCGCTCGCGGCGAATTGCGGATTCAACAGCCGGACGTCGGCGGTTTCTTGGGAATCGGAACCGATTTCGACGTCGAGATTCCGGCGCCGACCGACGAAGACGCCGTGTTGCGCAAGTTCGGGCTTGACGGTAAAACGTTCGTAACGCTGAATCGCGGGATCGACGCGGGAGCGAAAAACGCCGAAAGCACGAAGATGTGGCCGCTCGACTATTACGTCCGCTTGGTCGCCGACTTGAAGCGCGCGTTCCCGGAGCGAACCTTCGTTCAGCTTGGCGTTTCGGCGGAGCGTTCGCCGAAAATCGCGGGCGTCGACGTCGATTTGGTCGGGAAAACGAACCTCGACGAGGTGAAAATTTTGCTCAAACGCGCCGAATCGCATATCGACGGCGAGGGCGGAATGACGCACTTGCGCCGCGCGATGAAGGGCGGGCCGTCGGTCGTTCTTTTCGGACCGACCGAGCCGACGCTGTACGGGTATCCGCAAAATTTGAACTTGCGGGCGCCGTGTTGTCGCGCTTGCGAATGGGCCGCGCCCGACTGGAGCGCCGTTTGCCCGCGAACCGGCGGCAAAGCCGAGTGTATGGAGCGTTTAACGCCGGAGTTCGTCGCCGAAAAAATCGTCGAATTTTGGCGACGCGCCGACGTTTGAACCGAAAAACGCGTTGTTTTTGACGATTGCGTAAATTAGAGAACGCGCCGAATGCCGTTAATCGCGATATTCGGCGTTTTTTTTGGCGATAAAAAGAGCGTCGACGCGAGAAAAACGGCGTTTGAATCCGTTAAAATCGCTTTTCTTGGAAAAATCGCTCTTTCTTTTGGGAGCGAAAAACGTTATCTTTACGCCGGGAGACGACGCGCTCGACATTGGCCTCTTCGCGAAGAAGGGGAAGCGCGGCGTCGACGGCGCAAAATAAAAAGGTTGCGTAAAGCGCGGAAACGACGGAGGACGCGGCGCGATGCGGGATTATATCGAAAAATTTAGCAATGTAAGAGCGTTGGCGATCGGCGACTTGATGCTCGACCGCTTTGCGTACGGGACGGTCGACCGCATTTCGCCGGAAGCGCCGGTGCCGGTCCTTAAAATCCGGAGCTGCAAAGAGATGCTCGGCGGCGCCGGGAACGTCGTCGCGAACCTCGCCGCGCTCGGTTGCGTTACGACCTTCGTCGGCGTCGTCGGGCAAGACTCCGAAGGGCGTCGCGTCGCGGAACTGTTGTCGAAAGTCCAATGTTGGAACCGCCTTTTCTTTCATCCGGACGCGAAAACGATCGTTAAGGAGCGGATGATCGCGTCGAACAGCCACCTGCTGCGCGTCGACAAAGAGGAGCGGCTCCCCGATTTGTCGCCGATTTGGGACGAATTTTTCGCCGCCGCGTCGCAAGCGATCCGTTCCGCCGACGTCGTCTTGCTTTCCGACTACAACAAAGGGTTTTTCACCCCGCAAACGACGCAAGCGATTTTGAAGCTCTGCCGCGAGTTCGGCAAACCGGCGATCGTCGACCCGAAAGGCCGCGATTACTCGAAATACAACGGCGCGACCTTCGTCAAGCCGAACTTGAAAGAGTTCCAAGAAGCGTCCGAATGCGAGTTGCGCCCCGCCGACCCGAACTTCCGAACCGACGCGATCGCCGCCGCGAAACGGATTTTCGAGCGTTACGAAATTGAAAATCTGTTGACGACGCTCAGCGAATACGGGATGATGCGTTTTTCGCGACAAAATCCCGACGATCCGCGTCAAATTCCGACCGAAGCGAAGGAAGTTTTCGACGTTTCCGGCGCCGGCGACACTTCGTTGGCGACCTTTGGGGCGGCGTTGGGCGCGGGCGCGAGCGTCGAAGAGGCGATGGAGTTGGCGAACCTTGCGTCCGGAATCGTCGTCGGGAAGTTGGGGACGGCCTCCGCGACCGCCGACGAACTCCGCGCCGCGCTCGACGCCAAACGAGCCGCCGCCGAACGCGCGGTCGCCGCCGCGACGGCGAAAACGGTTCGCGTCGACGGGGAAGAAAAAGGCGCTTCCGTTGACGCGACGAGCGAGAAAACGACGAACGTCGGTCGACGTAAACTCTTGGACCGCGACGAATTAGCGGAAGTCGTCGCCGACTTGAAGCGTCGCGGCAAAACGGTCGGCTTTACGAACGGCTGTTTCGACTGCATGCACTTTGGGCACCTGAATTCGTTCGCGCAAGCTCGGGCCGAATGCGACGCGCTGATCGTCGCCGTCAATTCCGACGCTTCCGTGAAGCGGTACAAGGGCCCGAATCGCCCGATTCAAAACGAAACGACGCGCGCGGCGATCGTCGCGGCGCTCGAACTCGTCGATT
>JAFYVO010000098.1 GCA_017549085.1 Thermoguttaceae bacterium | reverse complement strand
GTATTCTCCCGTGTTGCGTTTTTCTAGCGGCGCGACGCCAACTCCCGTTTGGAATGCGGGCAAGGCGGCGCGTCGGAGCGATTTTCGTTTCGTCGTCGACTCGGGTTGCGTCGGGGGGGAGAGGGCGCGCTTTCCAAAATTCCCCGTCGACGAGGTAAAATCGTTAAAATTTTAGCGCTTCTTGCGTTTTCGTCAAGGATACGTCGCGACGCGAACGGGGCGAACGCCCGATTTTTTCCCGATTTTCTCGAAAAAAAGAAAGCCTTATCTAACTGTAACCCCTATATTTTGAGTAAATTGCCGATTTTAACCCGTCGGTTTGAAACGCGCCCGGACGGTTCCGTTAACGACCGTGTCAAACTCCGGCGGAGGCGATAACGGCGGCGAGGTAAAGTAAGGTAACGACGGCGCCGCCGATAACGCCGACGAAAAAGAGCGTTTTGGCGGTCGACGAATGGCGAACCGCCGTCTCGTAATCGCCGCGGGATTTGGCCGATTTGGTTAACGCCGAATAAACGACGCCGATAATACCGAGTATTTGACAGCAGAAAATCAGCATAATGATATTGCCGACCAAATAGTCGGGAACGTCGCTGCAGTCTTGCGGAGCGTTGGGGAAAGAGCCGGGCGTCGGACTTGCGTACGGATTATAAGCGGTTCCGGCGGCGGGACTCGTCGCGCAACCGCAAGTCGAGCAGAATTGCGAATTTTCGGGAATTTGCGAACCGCATTTGGAACAGTACATATTTCGATGCTCCCAGATTGGAAAAATTTAAAGAAAATAGAACGCGCGAGGAGCTGCGTTCGCGGCGAAAGATCGCTTACCTTATAATTTTAATCGACGCGACGCGAAAATTCAAGCGAATTTTAGAAATATTGGCGCAATATTTTAAACGCGAACGTCGAGCGCGCGTAATTGGCGGACGGACGTAAAAAGTCGAACGGCGGAAGAGGGGCGTTGCGTAAAATAAATATGACGATTATCTCGACGAAGCGTTCGAGCGAACCGCGACGCCGCAAAACGAACAAAACAAGCGACAATAAAAGACAGCTCGCCCGTTTTCTTGTTCCTTGACGTTCGACTTTTTCTTAGATTAACGAAACGTTGGGAGAAAACGGGCGATTTAGGCAAAGCGGGAAAGATTAGACGCCCGCGCCTCCGCCGGCCTCGGCTTTCATCGCGATCATAATCATCGAGAAGATGATTTGAAGGGCGCAGAGGACGAAGCTGATAACGCACCATTTCATCGCGGCGCCCGAGGCGTCGCGAGCCGCGTTGTAATCGCCGCTAGCGACCGCGCCGCCGACTTTCGCCGAATTAATGATCGCGATAATTCCGGTCGGCAGGCAGCAGAACATCGTCGCGAGAATGCTCAAAACCAAGTAAGACGGGGGCGCGGCGCCGCCTCGACTTCCGCCTCCGCCTCCGCCTCCGCCGCCGGAACTCCGTTTTTTCGGGGCCGGGGAGGCTTTAAATTGAACGCCGCATTTTTCGCAATAAGGCGCGCCGTTCGGAACTTGAGAATTGCAATTGGGGCAGAACATAACGTCTCCTTAATAAAACGAACGTGAAAAAATGGATAACGTTGTAAAAAATAAACGTTAAGAACACGTTCTAGAATAACGTCGATATGCGCCGTTGCGTCGTAAAAAGTCCGTTTTTTACGTGAAATTGCGAAAATATAATAATAGTAGTAGTAATAATAACGGTTTTGCAGGCGCCAAAAAAGGGCGGTCGGCGTTAATGCGACGACGAAACGGCGGCGGTCGGCGGGCGCAAAAAGTCGAACGCCGGGAGCGGAACGTTGCGCAGAACGGTAAAGACGAGAACAAAAACGCAGGCAACGACGGCGAGACGGTAATAAAGGACGCGAAATTGCGGTCGGCGGAGAACGAGAAGAGCCGGAAGCGCGAAAAGAACGGAAATCGAGAACGGATTATAGCGGAGCGCGGCGAAAAAATCGCCTCCGAACAACGCTCGCAGGGCCCGCGTCGAACCGCAACCGGGGCAGTAAATTCCGGTCGCTTTGCGGAAAATGCAAGGGGGCGGGAAAGTCGTCAAAACGCTCGGGTCGCGATAAACGGCGACGACGAGAAGCGCGAGCATAGCGCCGACGCTTAAAATAAGGAGGCAAACAAAGGAAAAACGCGGAGACGACATAAAACTCCTCGACGCTCCCTAAACGGTCGAGCGAAAACCGCGTTGAAGTCGCTTGGGGAAGCGACGCAAGAAAAACGCCGCCCGACGTTAAAAACGGCTCGAAAATCAAGCGCTTTTAACGTTAGGCGGAAGCGATGGAATCGCGCGTCGAAATTTAACGAACAAAGAACCTCGCGCCGCTTCGTCGGGAGACGTTGCGGCGGGAAGTCGTTCGGTTTCGACGTTTAGCGAATTCAGCCGACGAGGCCGTGCATCGTGGAGACGAGTTCGCGGACGGCTTGAACGCTGTTGTTGAAGAGCGCTTTTTCGTCGTCGGTCATTTGGAGTTCGACGATCTTCTTGACGCCGCCGTCGCCGAGGACGACCGGAACGCCGACGTAGTAGCCGTCGACGCCGTAAGCGCCGTCGCAGTACGCCGCGACCGCGACGACGCGGTTTTGGTCGCGAACGATCGCTTCGACCATGCTGGCCGTCGCGGCGGCCGGAGCGTAGAACGCGCTGCCGGTGCCGAGGAGTTTGACGATTTCGCCGCCGCCGGTGCGAGCGCGGTCGACGATTTCAGCCATACGTTCGGCCGAGATGAGTTGGGTGACCGGAATACCGTTGACGGACGCGCAGCTGGCGAGCGGGACCATCGTGTCGCCGTGACCGCCGAGGAGCATGGCGTTGACGTCTTCGACCGCGACGTTGAGTTCCATCGCGATGAAAGCGCAGAAGCGCGCGGCGTCGAGAACGCCCGCTTGACCGATGACGCGTTCCGGCGGGAATTTCGTGACTTCGAGCATGCGTTGGGTCATCGCGTCGAGCGGGTTGCTGACGACGATAACGACGGCGTTCGGGCTCGTTTTCGCGATTTGTTCGGCGACGGAGGAGACGATCTTCGCGTTGGTGGCGAGGAGGTCGTCGCGGCTCATGCCCGGTTTGCGCGGAATACCGGCGGTAACGACGACGACGTCGCTGTTCGCGGTGTCGGCGTAATCGTTCGTGCCGGTGATGTTGGCGTTGTAGCCGAGAAGCGGGGAGGCTTCGAACAGGTCGAGAGCTTTACCTTTCGGCATATCGCCGGCTTGCGGGATGTCCAAAAGGACGACGTCGCCCAAGTTGGCCATAGCGCAGTATTGCGCGGTGGTGGCGCCGACGTTGCCCGCTCCGATGACGCTGATCTTCGCTCGTCTCATGTCTTCTATTTCTCCATTTAGCGTTTTTTAAAACTGGAAGCGCCGACGTTTAAACTAGGGGAAACGGCGACGGCGCGTTAAATTGGGTAATTTAAGCCGCCGCAAACCGCTTCTATACGCGAGTCGACGCAAAATTTTCTTCCGTTATTTTAATCGTTTCGCTTTTTTTGGCAATTGGGGGAAGCGGCGGAAACGGCGCTTTTTCCCGTCTTTTTTTCGATTTTACGTCGCGGCGGCGGTTGACGTGAAAAAGTGGATAAAATGCGTAGAATAGTGAAAATAGCGGCGTCGCGCCAGTTGATTGGCGGAACGTTTTGGAGATGGCGAAGGGACTTTGTATAAGCACGTCTAATGTATAAGATTTGCTAATATATAAGCAGGGCTAATAGTTTGTCGGCGTTTTCTACGCGGACGTTTGCGAAAAAGAGAGAGGCGTATAATATAAAAAGGGCGGCGAAGCGATTTTTCCGCAAGAAAACGACTTGCCGCCTTCCATTTTGCCCGGCGTCGCGTACAATATACGGGAACAAGCGGCGACGTTTTTCGTCGGTCGGCGCGTTCCGAAACGGAAATCGGACGGGAGCGCGTCGCCTTGCCGAAACGCCGAAAACGCCAATAGATAAGGAGAACGGCAAATGTTGGAAAAATATTTGAACTTGAACGACGTGAAGGAAATTCGGGCGCGTTCGTTGATTTATTTCGGTTGCGGCGCGATTCAAAAGGTCGCCGACGTCGCTCGCGATATGAAGGCGCGGGGCGTCGACCGCGTTATTGTCGTTTCGTCGCCGTCGGCTTATAAGAAGTGCGGCGCTTGGCCGACGATTACCGCGGCGTTCGAAGCGGCGGGCGTCGAGTACGTTCTTTTCGACAAAAACCGTCCGAACCCGGAAGTCGAAGCGATCGACGAAGCGGTCAAAGTCGCGGTCGAGTTCGGCGCGCAAGGCGTCGTCGGGATCGGCGGCGGGAGCCCGATCGACGCGGCCAAGAGCGTCGCGATCTTGCTCAAAAACCCGGGCAAAACGGCGGAAGATCTTTACTCGTATTCCTTTGCGCCGACCGAAGCCGCGCCGATTCTCGCAATCAACCTGACGCACGGCACCGGCACCGAAGGGAACCGCGTCGCCGTCGCTTCGATTCCGGCCAAGCAACACAAACCGGCGATCGCTTACGAATGCATCTATCCGACTTGGTCGATCGACGACCCGGAACTGATGAAAACGTTGCCGAAAACGCAAATTCTGTACACGAGCGTCGACGCGTTGAATCACGCGGTCGAAGCGGCGACGACGACCTGTTCGAACCCGTTGGCGATCACGCTGGCCCGCGAAACGGTCAAGCTCGTCGTCGATTATTTGCCGGCGGCGCTCGAAAATCCGGAAGATATGGTCGCGCGTTACAACCTCGCTTACGCCGCGCTGATCGCCGGGATTTCGTTCGACAACGGTTTCCTCCACTACACGCACGCGCTCGAGCACCCGTTGAGCGGCGTCAATCCGGACGTTATCCACGGCTGCGGGCTCGGCGTCCTTCTTCCGGCGGTTTTGAAGGAAATTTATCCGAAATGCTCGGCGGTCTTGGCCGACGTTTTGGCGCCGATCGTTCCGGGGCTGAAAGGTTGCGCTTGCGAAGCGGAAGGCGTTGCGAAAGCCGTTGAAAAATGGCTGTTTAGCGTTGGCGCGAACCGCAAGTTGGTCGAAGAAGGGTTCGGCGAAGCGGACGTTCCGAAGCTCGTCGACTTGGTCTTCTCGACGCCGTCGCTGACCGCGCTTCTCGGCGTCGCCCCGACCGAAGCGACCCGCGAAACGGTCGAAAAGATTTACCGCGAATCGTTGGCGCCGATGAACTGAGCGCCGCGCGACCGCCGGCGGCTTGAAGAGCGAGTCGACCGTCGAAAGCGGAATTAAGAAAGAAAACGACAACGCGACCGCGTTCGAGCGTCGGGACGAAAAAAACGTCCAAGCGTTCGAGCGAGCGGTCGCGTTCGCTTTTAAACGGGAAAAACGGTGAAAGCGGACGGCTTTTAAGACGTCTTGGCTTGCCTATTTTGCGCAATTTCCGCCGGGGAACGCGATTAAACGGGGGAAACGGGCGGTTGAAAGGGAGAAAAAAGCGGCGTTTGGGCCTTCAGGTAGGACGCCGTTTGGGTAGGGGCGGC
>JAFYVO010000097.1 GCA_017549085.1 Thermoguttaceae bacterium | reverse complement strand
GAGCCGGAAACCGCCAAGCAACACGTCGCCGCGCGCATTAACTCAGGCGTTTTGCCGACGTAAACCGGGTAATCGAGCCCGCGACGCTCCAACTCGGCGCGAACGACGTCGGCGTGTTCCGCTCGAAACGCGGCGACTACCGGGCAAACGTCGGGCGCCGCCGCGACGACTTTTTGCGCCGTCGTCAGCAGGTCGGCGAGGTTGCCGGTTACTTCTTGGTTGCGCGAGCCCGGCAAAATCGTTAAATATTGCGCGCCTTGACTCGGCGAAGCGGTCGCGGCGGGTGGCTCCGACGAATCGGTCTTGGCGACGGCGTTTGCGGCGTCGAGGCTTGCGTTGACGTCGGCAATTTGGGGGGAATCGGCAAAGAGCGGAGCGGTTGAGCTTTCCGCGCTTGCGTTAATATCGGCGGTTTGGGGGAAATCGGCAAGGGACGGGACGGTCGAACGCCCGTTTTCGGCGCTTCCGAGGTCGGCGAGGAACGTCGCGTCGAGTTGCGGATTTCGCGTCGACTCGAAAAACGGGTGCCCGACGAGGGTCGCGCGGACGCCGTTTTCGCGGAACCAAGCGTCTTCAAAGGCGAAACAGGAAAGGACGAGGTCGGTCAAGCGCCGCATTTTCTTGACGCGCCATTGGCCCCAACCCCAAATTTGCGGCGGCATAAAGTAAACGACCGGGATTCCCGCCGCCTTCGCCTTTTTCGCGATCTTCCAGTTAAAACCGGGAAAATCGACAAGAATGACCGCGTCCGGGCGTTCGTCGCGGAAAATTTTGTCGGCGTTTTTCAAAATGCGAAGGAAATTTGGCAGGTTCGCGACGGCGCGCCCGATCCACATGACCGCGAATTCCGTCAAATCGACGCGAACGTCGCAGGAGGTCGCTGCCGTTTTCGGACCGGCGTACGCGGCGAAACGAGCGTTCGGGAAACGATGTTCGAGCGCTTCGACGAGCCGGGCCGCGTGCGCGTCGCCGCTCGGGTCCCCGGCGGAAATGAAGAAAAAGGGACGGCGCGGCGTTTCGGAAGGAGCGGAGGAAGCGTCGAAAGGAACGGAGGTCATCGGGGCGGCGCGTTCGTAAAATAGGGGAAAGACGGGGAATGCGGGGGACGAAAAAGCCGGAAAACGCGTTTCGTCGTCGCTTTTGCGTTAACTTAGGCTAAATGGTAAAGTTGACGGGGGCGGCTTTGCGGGCGGCGTCGAGCAACTCGGAAATTAGAATCGCGTTCAAAAATTCTTGACGCTTTGTTTCGGCGTCTCGCCAAGCGCGGTCGAAGAGCGCGCGGGTCGCGTCCGCTTCGGGGTTGGGAGAGGTCGCGGGAACGGGTTTGCGGCGTTTGTCGGCGGCGCGATCTTTCCCGAACGCCGGGGCGGTCGCGGGGAGGTTTTCGGCTTCGCGCTCTTGCGGTTCCGCTTTTTCCGATTTCGGCGGTTGCGTTTCGGCGGCGGCGACGACGAAACCGAGCGTCAGCTCAGCGGGATCGGCGGTCAAACGGAACCCGCCGAACGAACCTCGCGCCGTCTCGACGATTCCAAAACGGCGAAGACGTTGCAAAACTTGCGTTAAAAAAGGTTCCGAAAGGCCGTATTTTTCGGCGATTTTGCGCGCCGACGTCGGTCGACCGGTCGGGCGTTCGAGCGCCAATTCAAAAACGGCCAGCGCCGCGCACTCGGCTCGAGCGGACGGTTTCGCCGCGTCGACCGGCCAAGCTGGAAAAGGCGGTTTCGGTTCCATTGGGCTCGTTAAAATCGTTAAAGTTTCGTTGGTCGTCGCGGCGACGGCGGTTAAGCGACGGAGCGGCGACCGATCGACTGGGAGACAAAGACGACGGCAAGCGCCGGAAATGAACGCGGTCAAGGGGCGGCGCGTCGGTCAGTTGACGACGTTGACCGGGCTTCCGGCGGCGAAAGCGCGCAAATTCTCGGCGGCGACGGCGAGCAAACGAGTCCGCGCTTCGAGCGTCGCCCAAGCGGTGTGCGGCGAAATAAAGCAGTTCGGGGCGCTAATCAGCGGATTTTCCGGGCTCGGCGGCTCGGTCGAAAGGACGTCGACGCCGATTCCGCCCAGTCTGCCGGAGACGAGCGCCGCCGCGACCGCAGCTTCGTCGAGGAGCGGACCGCGTCCGGTGTTGATCAGCCAAGCGCCGGTTTTTACGCGACTTAAACGCTCCGCGTCGACGAGGTTTTTCGTCGCTTCCGTCAGCGGGCAGTGCAGCGAAATCGCGTCGCTCGTCGCGAAAAGTTCGTCGAGGCTAACGGCGCGAACCCCCGGCGCGGGCTCCGAACCGACCGTCAAGCGAGGGCCGAACGCGACAACCTCCATCCCGAACGCCCGAGCGACTTCCGCGACGCGGCGACCGATCGTTCCGAAACCGACGATCCCGAAACGCTTCCCGAAAAGCTCCGTCAACGGGCCGCGGGTGAAGGTGAAGTCGGGCGCGGTCGACCAAGCGCTGTCGCGAACCGCCGCCGCGTTGACGGCGAGACTCGACGCAAGGTTCAGCAAGTGCGCGAAGGTCGCTTGGACGACCGACTCGGAACTGTACGACGGGACGTTCGTAACGACGACGCCTTGTTCGCGGGCCTTTTGCAGGTCGACGACGTTAAAACCGGTCGCTAAAACTCCGATATACCGCAATTTCGGGAGCGCGGCGAGCGTTTGAGCGTCGAAAACGACTTTGTTCGTCAAGACGGCGTCGGCGTCGGCGGCGCGAGCGACCGTTTCGGAAGCGGGGGTGCGGTCGTAAACCGTTAGTTCGCCGAGTTCGCGAAAGGCGTCCCAACTCAGGTCGCCGGGGTTGGCGGTGAAGCCGTCTAAAACGACAATTTTCATTGCGTCGCCGTTGTTTTTGCGTTAAAATGGTGAAGCGGGGAAGTTTAACGTTGAAATGACGCGGCGCGACGAAGCGGGACTAAGCCAGCATCGCGTCCATTTGTTGTTGCATTTGCGCCTCGATCATACCTTTCACCATCATCGCGACGAAAGGCAGATTCAGGTTGACGACGATTTCCGAGTCTTCGACTTTCAGCGTTCCGTCGACGCGGTAATTGAAAATCGTCATCGAAAAGTCGAGGTTGTACGGATCGTTCCAAACTTCCTTCGAAACGGAGGCGACGTTCGCCTTATTAATCTTTTCGGAGGCGATGCGTTCTTTAAGGCGACGCGCGGCTTCTTCTTTGCCGAGGGAGTGCGGATAGTTTTTCGTCAAATTGGGCATTGAGTTCTTCGTCCTTGAAAGTTTATAGGGGGGATTAAGGAAGGGCGGCGTCCGACGCGACGAGACCGAACGCGACCCCAACCGCTTAAAAAGGAGCGAATCGCCGAAAGCTCGACGCGACTCGCTCGATTTTAAGCGGTAAAGGGAAACGCTTTAAACAGCGTTTAACCGTCGTTTAAGACGGCGCGGTAAAACGACTAAAGGGTCGCTTTGATCGCGTTGATGACTTCGATCGCTTGACCGATTTCGGCCTTTTGGCGTTCCG
>JAFYVO010000096.1 GCA_017549085.1 Thermoguttaceae bacterium | reverse complement strand
CGTACTTCCGCGAACGCTTTGAGGACGAGGAAGAAGAGGAGGTCGAGGACGAAATCGAAGAGGAAATCCTCGAGATCGAAATCTCCGAACTCGACGCCGACGACGAAACCGACGCCGCCGACGGCTTGGAGAAAATGAAAGAACGAGACGAGAAAAAGGACGTAAAGAAGGAAAAAAAGGAGAGGAAAGAGGAGGAAAAAGAGGAAAAAAAACGCGAAAAAGAGAAAGATAAGTAAAAAAAGGACGGAACGCGACCGCCCCGACTCGGCGTCGACGGCGTTTCGGGTATAATCGTTCGCAACGTCGAGCGGCGTTTGACGCTCGGCGTCGCGTCTTTTCTTGCGCGTTTTGCCTGTTTTGCCTAGTTTGCCGTTTCGCCGACGTTCGAAAGGAGCCGTTATGCCGAAGTCGAAGCCGAAAAAATCCCCCTGCGCTTCCTGCAAGTCGCGTTCGACGCGCGAAACGTCGGCGGCGCGAACGGCGAAGGCGGCGGAGTCGGTTAAAGCGGGCGGCTTGGCAAAGTCGACGGAGTTGGGGGAAACGGGCGGTTGGGCGAAGACGGCGGAGTCGGGCGGCTTGGTTAAGTCGGGCAAACCGACGCGGCGACCGAAAAAATCGGAGGTTCCGCCGGAACGGCTTTGCGAATTTTGCGACGCGAAGTGCTGCCGCTATTTCGCGCTCCCGATCGACAAACCGTCGACGTTCGAGGAGTTCGATTACGTCCGTTGGTACCTGTTGCACGAGGGCGCGTCGGTCTTCGTCGAGGACGGCGACTGGTTCCTCCTCGTTCACTCGCCGTGTAAAGAACTCGGGCCGGACAACCGCTGTCGGATTTACGAAACGCGGCCGCAAATTTGTCGCGAATATTCGACGGCGCGGTGCGAGTACGACGATTTGTTCCTCTTCGAGCAATATTTCGAGACGCCGGAGCAGGTCGAGGAATACGCCGTCGCGACGCTCGGGCCGCGACCGGAAACGGAAGCGACGGTAAAACCGACGAAACCGGTTAAGACGGCGGCGAAAAAGGAAACGAAAGGGACGAAATCGGCAAACTTGGCGGGAAAGTCGGCGAAATCGGCAAATCCGGCGGCGAAAAAGGAGACGAAAAAGAAGACCGAAGGAACGAAAAAGACAAAACGCCGCGCTTCGACGGAAAAGTCGACGAAACGCGGCGCTTGATTCGGCGTTTAACGGTTAAGCGTTAAAAGCGTTGAAACCGGCAAAGTTTGCGGCGTCAAGGTTTCCAACGGAGCGTCGCGACCGATTTCGGCGGAAGCTCCGCGACGAACGAACCGCCGGGGAAGCGAACCGTCGCTTTGCGGGTCGCGTCGGAGTCGTTTTGCGCGAGGACGGCGAGCGTTCCGTCCGGATTTTCGGCGGCGACGCAACGGAAACCGCGAACGCCGGCTTGCGTTTTCACGTCGGCGGCGATTCGACGAGCGTTCGGCGCGAACCCCTTCGAAAGGTGCGCGACGTCGTAAAAGTGCGAGTAACGCTCGACCGTTTTGAAGTCTTTCGTCGACAGGTTGACGGCGCCGAAGCACTTCGTGCAACCGCCCGGGCGGAACGGGCCGCGCTCCGAGTCGAGCATAAAGTTCCAAACGATAACGCCGCGACAGTCGGCGGCGAGCGTTCCGACCGAAATTTCGCGCGCAAACCACATCAGGTCGCCGTCGAACGAATACCCCCAAGCGCCGATCGATTGCTCGGTGAAGTAAAGTTCTTTGTCCGGGCGAGCGTCGCGAACGCGCTTCATCTCCGAGACGTCGCCGCCGTAAGCGTGGTACGCGGCCCCGGCGAGATATTGCGCCGCTTCGGCGTCTTCGTAGATGTGCAGCGGATAGCCGAATTGGTCGCGGCACTCCGGCTTGTTCTTGTCGTAATTGAAGTTGTGGTCGAACGCGACGATTTTGGTTTTCGGGAACGCTTTTCGCATTTTCGGGCCGAGAACCTTGACGAAGTCGCGCTGTTCTTGCCACGTCATATAGAGCGACGCCGAGTTCCCGCGGTTGAGCGGTTCGTTTTGCATCGTGATCGCGTAAATTTCGATTCCTTCGGCGGCCATCGCTTCGACGTATTTGACGAAGTAGGTCGCGTAATCGTCGTAATATTTCGGGTTCAGGCGACCGCTCGTCCAAGACTCGAACGGGCGGAGCGACTCCAAATCTTCGACTTTCATCCAAGGCGGACACGTCCAGGGCGACGCCATAATCTTTAAATTCGGATTAATCGCTAAAATTTCTTTCAGCGCCGGGATTACATACTCGCGGTCTTCCGGCGACATCGCGAAGTTTTCGATTCCCGGTTTCTCGCAGAGGGAAAATTCGCTCAACGAAAAGTCGGAGCAGCCGATCGAGACGCGAACAAAGTTGAAGCCGAGCCCGACGTTCGGGTCGAACGTTTCGACGAGGAGCGCGCGGCGGTCTTCCGGCGTCATTTTGAAGAGATTGAACGCGGTCGAGCCGGTGATCGCGGCGCCGAACCCGTCGAGCGTTTGGAACGTTTGGCGCGGGTCAAGGTCGACGGCGATTTCGGTCGCGTCGGCGTTCTTTTCGTCGGCGATTTCGACGAAGGAACGGCGGAAGAGTTGCGTTCGGTCGCCGGTCGTCGTGAAGGCGACGGCTTGCCCGGCGGGCGTTTGCGCGACGTCGAAGAGTTCGACCGGGCGCGTCGGATCGTCGGCGAAAACGAGCGTCGCCGTCGAAACGACCGCGAGCGCCGCCGCGAGGAAGCGGGAAAGGAGCGTCGGCATAAAAGCCTCCTTAATGAAAAGTGAAACGAAATTAAAGGGCGG
>JAFYVO010000095.1 GCA_017549085.1 Thermoguttaceae bacterium | reverse complement strand
GTCTTGAACCGCTTCTTCGCCCGAAATGCGCAAAATGTCGTGCGGAACGAGCAAACCGTCGGTCAACGGTTGACCCGCGCGAACTTCGTCGCCGGTGAAGACGCGAATGCGTTTCCCTTGCGGGACTTCGTGTTGCCGTTCGATCGGTTCGCCGCCGAGTTCCGACGCGCTGCGAACGACGATGACTTTCTTGCCGTGGCGACGTTGTTCCAAAATTTCGACCGTCCCGGAAATTTCGGCGATAACGGCCGGATCCTTCGGCTTGCGGGCTTCGAAGATTTCCGTAACGCGCGGAAGACCGGAGGTGATGTCTTGCGTACCGCTCGCGTTTTGCGGCATTTTCGCGAGAATCGTACCGCGTTCGACGACTTGGCCGTCTTTAACTTCGATTTGCGTTTTACTCGGGAGGTGGTAGCCTTCGAGGACTTTGCCGCCGTCGAACGAACGAACGTCGATGTGCGGATGGCGATCCCCTTTGAGGTCGACGACGGAAAGGCGTTCTTGACCGGTCGCCGGGTCGTAAATCGATTGAACGGTGTCGCCGTCGATAATGTTGCCGAATTGAACGATCCCGGACGATTTCGCGATAAGGAGCTTACTGTGCGGGTCGATCGTACCGAGCGTTTGACCGGCTTCGACGTATTGCCCGTCTTCGACGGAAAGGATCGCGCCTTCCGGAACGACGTACGTTTCGCGGGATTGACCGCGCTTGTTGCAGATGTCGATCCCGGCGTCGGCTTTGCAGCTCAAGACGAGCTTGCCGCCGAGGGTCGGGTTGTCGACGATCTCCATCTTCGTGAAGCGGATGTAACCGGCGTACTTCGTTTTGATTTCGCTTTCTTCGGCGCTGTGGGCCGCCGCGCCGCCGATGTGGAAGGTCCGCATCGTGAGCTGCGTGCCCGGCTCGCCGATCGATTGCGCGGCGATAATGCCGACGGCCATCCCTTCTTCGACGAGCTTCGAGGTGGAAAGGTCCATCCCGTAGCAGAGGGAGCAGACGCCGAGTTCCGCTTCGCACGTCATCGGGCTGCGAACTTGGATCTTTTCGATGCCGAGTTCTTCGATCTTGCGCG
The DNA here is from genome assembly GCA_017549085.1 of Thermoguttaceae bacterium. Lineage (GTDB taxonomy): Bacteria > Planctomycetota > Planctomycetia > Pirellulales > Thermoguttaceae > RUG369. The sequence continues at coordinate 7,225 of JAFYVO010000095.1, read as the reverse complement.
CGATTTCGACGGTGATCAGTTCGTTTTCGCGAACGATGACTTCGTCCGTAACCGGGTTCGAAATGTTGACGCGGGAAACGCGCCCCAAGATCGACTCGGAAAGCGGAACTTTCTTGTCGCCTTCTTCGACGACGCCCTTGATGACGCCTTGCGTCGTGCCGCAGTCGCGCATCGTGATAACGCAGTTTTGCGCGACGTCGGCGAGTTTACGGGTGAGGTAACCGGAGTCCGCCGTCTTGAGCGCCGTGTCGGACAAACCTTTGCGCGCGCCGTGCGTCGAGCTGAAGTACTCGAGAACGTTCAAACCTTCGAGGAAGTTCGCCTTAACCGGCGTTTCGATGATTTTACCGTTCGGCTTGGCCATAAGACCGCGAATCCCGGCGAGCTGGCGAATTTGTTCTTCGCCGCCGCGCGCGCCGGAGTGCGCCATCAAGTAAACCGGGTTGACGTAGCCGAAGACGCGACGCTTGACGTCGCCCGCCGCGAGCGCTTCCGCTTCGGATTTGTGGACGTCGTTCTTGAACGCCTCCATCATTTGCGCCGTAATTTCGGTACGAACTTGCGACCAAACGTCGAGGATTTTGTTGTAGCGTTCGTCGTCCGAGAGTTGACCGTAGTCGTATTGCTCTTGGATCTTTTGAACTTCTTTGTCGCCGTTTTCGAGGATTTGCTTCTTATCCGCCGGGGTGATCAAGTCGTCCGCCGCGAAGGAGAGACCGCTCTTCGTGCTTTCTTCGAAACCGAGGCGCATCATCTTGTCGAGGAGGTCGATCGTGGCGCGGCGCCCTTGGAGTTCGTGGCAGTCGCTAATGACGGTCGCGAGTTGCTTCGATTGCGCCGGGACGTTGTAATAGGGCATCCCTTCGTCCAAGATTTGGTTGAAGATGATGCGGCCCGGCGTCGTTTCGAAGAGCTTGCCGTCGCGAATCGACGGATCCGTTTTGAGGAAACGCCCCTTCGGCATACGAACGCGGATTTTAGCGTGCAACGCGACCTTGCCGAGCGAGTAAGCCAAGAGGCACTCGTCGATCGACGCGAACGTCATCCCTTCGCCCTTCATACCGGGTTGCTCGATCGTCAGGTAGTAGCAACCCATAACGATGTCTTGCGACGGACTAATAATCGGGCGACCGTTGGCCGGACTGAAAATGTTGTTCGTCGAGAGCATCAGGGTGTGCGCTTCGACTTGCGCTTCGAGGGAGAGCGGAAGGTGAACCGCCATTTGGTCGCCGTCGAAGTCCGCGTTGAAGCCTTTGCAGACGAGCGGGTGCAGTTTGATCGCGTTCCCTTCGATGAGCATCGGCTCGAAGGCTTGGATACCCATACGGTGGAGCGTCGGCGCGCGGTTGAGCAACACCGGGTGGTTTTGGATGACTTCTTCCAAAATATCCCAAACCTCGACGTCTTGGCGCTCGAGCATTTTCTTCGCGCTCTTGATCGTGTCGGCGTGGCGTTGTTCGCGCAGGCGACGGATGATGAACGGTTGGTACAGTTCCAGCGCGATTTTCTTCGGAAGACCGCATTGGTGCAGGCGCATGTGCGGACCGACGACGATAACGCTACGAGCGGAGTAGTCGACGCGTTTGCCGAGGAGGTTTTCGCGGAAACGCCCTTGTTTCCCCTTGATCATATCGGTCAAGGATTTCAGCGGGCGGTTGCTCGAACCAAGAACCGGGCGCTTGCAACGCATGTTGTCGAAGAGCGCGTCGACCGATTGTTGCAACATGCGCTTTTCGTTGCGGATAATAACTTCCGGCGCGTTAAGGTCGACCAGCTTCTTCAAGCGGTTGTTGCGGTTGATGATGCGGCGGTAAAGGTCGTTGAGGTCGCTCGTCGCGAACGTGCCGGATTCGAGCAAGACCAACGGACGCAAGTCCGGCGGAATGACCGGAATAACGTCGAGAACCATCCAAGCCGGATTGTTTTCGTGTTGGCAGTTGCGGAGGGATTCGACCAACTTCAAGCGGTTGATCAATTCCTTTTTGCGTTGTTTCGAGTTCGTTTTCGACAGTTCGGCGCGCAACGATTTCGACAACTCGACGACGTCGAGCTGTTTCAGGAGCTTGCGAATCGCCTCGGCGCCCATTTCCGCTTGGAAGGAGTCGTCGCCGTACTCTTCGCGATTGGCGCGGTATTCTTCTTCGTTCAGGAGTTGACCGACTTTGAGCGGCGTTTCGCCCGAGTCGACGACGACGTAGTCTTGGAAATAAACGACTTTTTCCAAGCTCGACGCCTTCATCGCGAGCAAGGTCGCCAAGCGGCTCGACGAGGCTTTGAAGAACCAAATGTGGACGACCGGCGCGGCCAACTCGATGTGGCCCATACGCTTGCGGCGGACGCGGCTGTGCGAAATTTTAACGCCGCAACGGTCGCAAGTCATGCCTTTGTATTTCATCCCGCGATATTTACCGCAGTTGCATTCCCAGTCCTTTTCCGGACCGAAAATCTTTTCGCAGAACAAACCGTCGCGTTCCGGACGGTAGGTGCGGTAATTGATCGTTTCGGGTTTCTTAACTTCGCCCTTCGAATCTTCGCGGATTTTTTTCGGGTCCGCGAGGCTGATTTTGACGGCGTAGAAGTTGTTAATTCGATCGTAAGTTTCGCCGTTGGCGTTCATCGCAATCTTTCCGTTTCGAATTAGTGGAGATTGTTTTGGTATTCGATATTATTTCCGACGCGCTATCGGCTCGACAAACAAGCGTTTGGAGCGCGGGACGTCGGCGAATTTCGTTCCGAGTCAAATTCGAGCGTCGTCGAAACGTCGCGTCGCGCGGGACTTCGCGACGTTTCGACGGCTCGCGGGACGTCGCGTTAGAAGTCTTGGTTATCGTCGGCGAAGACGACGCCCAAGCCTTTCTCTTGGTCTTGGGTCGGCACCAAGTCCATATCGAGCGCGAGGCCCTTGATTTCGTTGATCAAAACGTCGAAACTGGCCGGCGTTCCGGCTTCGAGGGTGTTTTCGCCCTTGACCATCGCTTCGTAAATCTTCGTGCGCCCTTCGACGTCGTCGCTCTTGACCGTGAGGAGTTCTTGCAGCGTGTAAGCCGCGCCGTACGCTTCGAGGGCCCAAACTTCCATTTCCCCGAAGCGTTGACCGCCGGAACGCGCTTTACCGCCGAGCGGTTGTTGCGTAATGAGGGAGTAAGGCCCGGTGCTGCGCGCGTGAACTTTGTCGTCGACCAAGTGGTGCAGTTTCAACATGTAAATGTAACCGACCGTCGTTTCTTGACCGAACGGCTCGCCGGTGCGACCGTCGAAGAGACGGACTTTCCCGTGGCGCGGGAGCCCGGCTTTTTCGAGTTCGTCGTTGACGATTTCTTCCGTCGCGCCGTCGAAGACCGGCGTAACGGCGCGGTAGCCGAGTTTCGACGCGGCCCAACCGAGGTGCGTTTCCAAAATTTGCCCGACGTTCATACGGGACGGAACGCCCAGCGGGTTCAACATAATTTGGATCGGCGTCCCGTCGGCGAGGAACGGCATGTCTTCCTTCGGCAGGATCTTCGCGATAACCCCTTTGTTACCGTGGCGACCGGCCATCTTGTCGCCGACCGAAATAACGCGTTTCGTGGCGATGTAAACCTTAACCATTTGGAGGACGCCGCGTTTGAGTTGGTCGCCGGCGCGCAACGCGTTCAGGTTGCGGTCGCGTTCGTCGATCGCTTCTTCGACGCGGTGTTTGAAGTCGTTGTAAACGGCGCGGCATTCGGCGCAAACCGGATCGTTGACGTCGATACCGTTCTTCGCGCACATACGGAGGAACGAGAACGTCTTCGCTTTGTCGGCGATGTAAGCCGGGTCCTTTTCTTGGACGAGCGGCTCGCCGTTGTCGGCGACCATCGTGCGGTCGACCAAAATTTCCATTTTGGTGATCATCGCGCCGAAAACGTCGGCGATCTTCTTGTTCCCTTCGGAAGCGAGGCGTTTTTCCTCGGCGTCGAATTGTCGACGTTCTTCTTCGTTCAGCGACGCGCGGTTGCGGAAGTGGTAAGCGCCGATGACGATCCCTTCGACCCCGGCCGGAACTTCGAGCGATTCGTTCTTAACGTCTTCGCCGGCGCGGCCGAAAATCGCGTGCAGAAGTTTTTCTTCCGGCGAAAGTTCGGTTTTGCTCTTCGGCGAAACTTTCCCGACGAGGATGTCGCCGCGGCGGACGTAGGTCCCGACGCGAACAATCCCGTTTTCGTCGAGGTCGCGGAGCGCTTTGTCGCCGACGTTCGGAATGTCGCGGGTGAATTCTTCGCGGCCGAGTTTGGTGTCGCGAATTTCCGCGTCGTATTCTTCGATGTGAATCGAGGTGTAAACGTCGTTTTGAACGAGTTCTTCGCTCAAAATGATCGCGTCTTCGTAGTTGAAGCCGTCCCAAACCATAAAGGCGACGAGGACGTTTCGACCGAGCGCGAGGACGCCGTGGTCGGTGCAAGCGCCGTCGGCGATGACGTCGCCCGCTTGAACTTCTTGCCCGAGTTGAACGATCGGGTGTTGGTTTTCGCAGGTGCGTTCGTTCAAACCGGCGAATTTGCGCAACATATAAACGTCGTCGTTGTCGATGACGATTTTGAGCGCGTCGACGTAGGTAACTTTCCCGCTTTTGCGAGCGCGAACCAAGAGGCTCGAGTTAAGCGCGGCGGCTTCTTCGAGCCCGGTGCCGACGATCGGCGCCTCGGAGACGAGGAGCGGAACCGCTTGGCGTTGCATGTTCGAACCCATCAACGCGCGGTTGGCGTCGTCGTGTTCGAGGAACGGGATCAAACCGGCGGAAACCCCGATCATTTGGTTCGGGGAAACGTCGATGTAGTCGACCATTTCCGGAACGATTTGTTCGTAGTCGCCGCCGTGGCGCGCGATGACGAGCCCGGTGATCGGGTCCGGAACGATGCGACCGAACGGGTGTTCGGCGGAGCGTTCGATTTTCGTGTCGGCCGGAACGAGGCGTTTTTCGTGTTCTTCGTAAGCGCGGAGCCAGTCGACTTGGTCGGTAACGATCCCGTCGACGACGCGGCGATACGGCGAAATCAGGAAGCCGAATTCGTCGACGCCCGCGTAAAGCGAGAGGGAGGAAATCAAACCGATGTTGGTGCCTTCCGGCGTTTCAATCGGGCAAATACGACCGTAGTGCGAGGAGTGAACGTCGCGGACTTCGAAACCGGCGCGTTTACGGTTCAAACCGCCCGGGCCGAGCGCGGAAAGGCGGCGTTCGTGCGTCAACATCGAAAGCGGGTTCGTTTGGTCGACGACTTGCGACAATTCGCCGCGGCCGAAGAAGTAGTCGATCGCCGACGAAATGTTCTTCGGGTTGATGATCGCGCGGGGCGATTTTTCATCGCGGAAACGGTCTTGCGCGGTGCGACGAAGCTTCAGGAAACCCTTGCGGATTTCTTCGCAAGCGAGTTCGTCGATCGTGCGCAGACGGCGGTTCCCCAAGTGGTCGATGTCGTCCGCTTCGGCTTCGGGGTCGCCGCCCCAAAGTTTGTTGAGGTATTTGACCGCTTCGACGAGGTCTTCGGCGCGCAACACCGTTTCGTCGAGATCGACGTTAATCCCGAGCTTGCGGTTCATTCGGAAACGACCGACGCGTCCCAAGCGGTAGCGCGACGGGTCGAAGAACTTGTCGCGAACGAGGTCGCGCGCTTTGTCCAGCAACGCCGGGTTCCCCGGACGCAGACGCTTGAAGATCGTCAAGAGCGCGTTTTCGTGCGAATTCGTCTTGTCTTCTTCGAGCGAGTTGAGGAGGAGCTTGTTGCGTTGGTCGTCCATCGCTTCGATTTGGGTCAAGCCGGACGCGCAGATTTCCTCCGCTTTGCTCTTCGTAATTTGTTGGCCCGATTCGACGATGACTTCGTCCGGGTGCGCGGAATCGGCGGGGTATTTAATATCGCCGACGGCGATTTTCCCTTCGATTTCGGAGACCGATTCGCCGCCGACAACGTCGATTTTGTAGGTGTTGTAAAACGCGCGAATGACGTCGACGTCGGAACCGTATTTTTCGTCCATCGCTCGCAGAAGCGTCATCACCGGGAGCTTGCTGCTTTGGTCGATACGGACGTTGACCGTTTCTTTACGCGAAATGTTGAATTCGATCCAGCTTCCGCGTTCCGGGATAATACGGCAGCTGAAGCTCTTGCGGTCGAGTTCCGTTTCGGTGAGGAAGTCGACGCCCGGGCTGCGGTGCAATTGGCTGACGACGACGCGTTCGGCGCCGTTGATGATGAATTCGCCGCCGCCGAGCATAATCGGGAGTTCGCCGAGGTAAACGTCGTCTTCAACGGTGTCTTTTTCGCCGACGAGACGAAGGCGAACGCGCAACGGACGACCGTAGGTCAAACGGAGACGACGGCATTCGTCCGGCGTATAGTGCGGTTTTTCGAGTTCGTAGTGAACGTATTCCAAGCGCGCCGTGTTTTCGTAGTTTTCGATCGGGAACGCTTCGCGGAAGACGCTTTCCAACCCTTGGTCTTTACGTTCGGAGGGCGGAACGTCCGCTTGAAGGAAGTTCGCGTAGCTGCGAGTTTGCAGAACCGTCAACTCCGGAATCGGATAGGTCGTGCTGTGATTGCCGAACTGTCGTCGTTCTTTAAACTGTAACTTCCGTTTTGATGTAACCGCCATAAGAGTGTTGACCTCCCGGTTGGATAGAGAATGGTTGCGATTCTATCGCCTAAGATACGCCGAACTAATAATATATCATCAAGGGGCGACCCTGCAAGCCCCCCTCTTTCCCTTTTTTACCTAAAAAAGCGTCTTTTATCGAAAAAAAAGCCGCTTTTTACCGAACAAAACGACGATAAACGCACAACGAATAAATTTTCAGCTTTTTTGAAAAAATTTTAGACCGCCAAAAAAACTTGAAATTTTCCAAGAAATTTCTAAAAACAGTGTTGGTAAAATTGTTAAAGTTTCGCTATTTTTAAACATTAACGTTCGTTAAGCGTTAAACGACCTGTTTTCAATAAGGGAGAAGATGCTCGGTTAGACGTTAAAGAGATCCGTTGAAATTTTTATCCGACGGAAGTTAAATCTTTTAATTATTATATTCTATTGCCGCTAAAAGAACAGGATCAAGGCAGTAATTTTAACTAAAGAGTTGGCAGACTGGTCGGAAAACGGTCGGAAAACGGTCGGAAAACGGTCGGAAAACGGTCGGAAAACGGTCGGAAAACGGTCGGAAAACGGTCGGAAAACGGTCGGAAAACGGTCGGAAAACGGTCGGAAAACGGTCGGAAAACGG
>JAFYVO010000094.1 GCA_017549085.1 Thermoguttaceae bacterium | reverse complement strand
GGCCCGGAGCCGATTCTCGGGAACAACGGAGAATATCCGAATCGCGCCGAGTACAAGCTAACGTTCCCCAAAGACGGCGTTTACAAACTTTCGGCGCTCTTCGCCGCGCAAGAAAGCCGTCCGGTAACGTTTTACCTCGACGGCGAAACGCTGACGACGAACGGCCTCGCCGAGACGACCGGAAGTTGGAACGTCGGAACCGCCGCGTGGCGCGACGTCGCCGACTTCGAAACGAAGGCGGGGGAACGCGTTATCGCCTTTTCGCGGGAAACTTGCATTCCGCACGTCGTCGCGTTCCGGTTGTCGCCGCAATTCGACGGCCCGGTCGATTGGCCGACGCCCCGCGCCGCGGTCGATTTTGAGTACGGCGCCAACGGAGCCTTTGAGACGCGAGACCCGGCGGTCGACCGCGCTCGCAAAGGGGAGTCCGGCGAAACGTTCGAGGACCATTTCGGGCTCGAAACGAGCGCCGCGCTCGTCCCGGAAGACGAATTAAGCGTCGAAATTCTTCCGCAAAAAACGTTTAAACCCGACTGGAACAACGAGTTGACCTATACGCCGGAAATGTTCGCGGCGGAAGACGAAAAGAGCGGCGCGGCGGTTGCGGTTGCGGCGCGAGTTGCGTCGAAAAAAGCGGACGGCTCGGCGGAAGTCGACGCGCCCGCGGACTTTACGGTCGAATTTAAAGTCGACGTTAAACGGCGTCGCCTTCTGCTCGAAAAGAGCCGAAAACTCTTGGCGACGCTGGCGGAGCGGTTCGGCGAAGAGGAAGTCGCGGAAAAATTCGGGCCCGACTTCGCGACGCTCTCCGAGACGTTCGACGCGCGCTTGAACGGTTTAAACGCTTGGAACGAAACGCTTTCCGACGAACCGTCCGACGCGGAAAAAGAAGCGTTCGTTCGCGAATTTCTCGCCGACGTTCGCCTCTATTCTCGTTTGGGGCGCGCGAATCCGCTTTTCGACTTCGACGATATTCTCTTCGTGCGGCGCAACGCTCGCGACCTCGGCCTCGTCAACAACTGGGTCAGCAATAGCGCGCTGAATCCTAAGGCGTTCGACGACGGTCTTTACCGCTTGACGCTCGACGGTTCGGCGCGTTATCCGGCCGTTCCGCGCGAAGTTTATCGTCCGGAAAAACCGGCGTTCGTCGGCGACGTCGACTTGCACTTCGACGGCGAAAAAGTCCTCTTCAGCTCGACGCGCGAAAACGGGCAGTGGAACGTTTTCGAAACGAAATTGACGAACGACGGCGAAAAAATCGTCGCGTCGCCCGCCAAGGAAATGCTCCCTAACTTGCCCGACGCTAACTCTTACGACGCGTGTTACCTGCCGGACGAGTCGATCGTTTACACGTCGAGCGCCTGTTACATCGCGGTGCCTTGCGTCAACGGGTCGACCCGCGTTACGAACACGTATCGAATGTACGCCGACGAAAAGAAGACGATTCGCCGCTTGACGTTCGACCAAGAACACAACTGGCATCCGACGGTAACCGAAGACGGCAGAATACTTTACCAACGTTGGGAATACGCCGACATTCCGCACGCGCATTCGCGGCTTCTCTTCCTGATGAATCCGGACGGCACGAACCAGAACTCGTTTTACGGCACGAATTCCTATTGGCCGAACTCGATGTTTTACGCGCGCCCGATTCCGGGGGAACCGTCGAAGTTCGTCGCGATCGTCGGCGGGCACCACGGCGTTCCGCGAATGGGCGAACTCGTCCTTTTCGACGCGCGCAAAGGGCGGAAAGAAGCGTCCGGCGCCGTTCGTCGGATTTGCGCGAAAACGCCGATCGTCGCGTCGAAAACCGACCCGAAATACGACGACACGCTGATTGTCGACACGCTCGTGAACGAGGCTTGGCCGAAATTTTTGCATCCGTACCCGCTCGACGCCGATTATTACCTCGTTTCCGCGTGCCTCAATCCGCAAGACGGCTGGGGGATTTACCTCGTCGACACGGACGACAATATGATCTTACTCTCGAAGGAGCAAGGCTTTGCGCACTTCGAGCCGATCCCGTTGCGTCCGACGGAACGCCCGCCGGTTATCGCCGACCGAATCGACGAAAGTCGCGACGACGCGACCGTTTTCATCGCCGATATTTACGTCGGCGACGGTTTGAAGAACGTGCCGCGCGGAACGGTTAAGTCGTTGCGCCTCTTTACTTACAATTACCTTTATCCGAATATGGGCGGGACGATCGGCGGCGTCGGCGCGGAGGGGCCCTGCGACGTGCGCAACACGCTCGGCGTCGTGCCGGTCGAGCCGAACGGTTCGGCGCTCTTTAAGGTTCCGGCGAACACGCCGATTTCGATTCAGCCGCTCGACGAAAACGGGAAAGCGCTGCAAATTATGCGCAGTTGGTTCACCGCGATGCCGGGCGAAAACCTGTCGTGCGTCGGTTGCCACGAAGATCAGAACAGCGTTTCGCCGACTTCGCTCGACCCGACCGTCGTGCAACGGATGAAAACGAGCGAAATCGAATATTGGCGCGGCCCGAGTCGCGGTTTTTCCTTCCGCGCCGAGGTGCAGCCGGTTCTCGACCGTTACTGCGTCGCCTGTCATAACGGCGACGAAAGCGCGCCGCTCGGGGCGTTCGACTTGCGCGGTTTGGAGAATATTAAGGGGTACGGAACGTATTTTCCGGTTTCAATTCGGCCCGGGAATTGGTCGACGAGCTACGACGCGCTGCACCGTTACGTCCGCCGACCCGGGATGGAGAGCGATTACCATCTCCTTATGCCGACGGAGTTTGCGGCGGAAACGACCGACTTGTATAAATTACTCGTCAAAGGGCATTACGGCGTTCGGCTCGACGCGGAGTCTTGGGATCGGCTCTTGACCTGGATCGACCTCAACGCGCCGTATCACGGTTATTGGGGCGAACAGGGCGATTCCGCCAACGCCGCGCGCTGGAACAAGTTGCGTCGCGACGTGATGGAGCTGTACAAGAGCGGCGGCGTCGACCAAGAGGTCAAACGCCCGACGACTTGGGACCCGAAGGTCGCCGCCGAAACGTCCCAAACGAACTGGAGCGTTATTCCGTCGAATCCGTTCGCCGCGGATTCGAACGCCGTCGCCCCCTTCGCCGACGGGGAAACCGTTCGCGCCGCCGCGCTCGCAAAACTCGCGAAGAAAACGACTTCCGACGCGGCGCCGCTCCTCGATTGGGCCTTCGACGCGCCGGAAGCGAAGAAGCGACAAGAGGACGAAGCGGAGCGCCTTTTCGGCGACCGAACGAAAACGTCGACCGTTTTGGAACCGATTCCTGGGATGAAAATGGAATTCCGTTTGATTCCGGCGGGGACGTTCGTTATGGGCGCGCAGTCGCCGGACGGGGCGCGTTACGACGACGAAAAGCCTTGCGTCGTCGAGATTAAGCGTTCGTTTTGGTTGAGCGTCGACGAGACGACGAACGCGCTTTACGAGCTGGTCGAGCCGTCGCACGACTCCGGCGTCGAGTCGCGGCACGGGTTCCAGTTCGGCGTTCGCGGCTTTTACGTCAACGGGCCGGAACTGCCGGTCGTTCGCGTCTCCTGGAACGACGCAAACGATTTTTGCCAAAAGATTTCCGAAGCGAGCGGGCGAACGTTCCGACTTCCGAGCGAAGCGGAGTGGGAATACGCGTGTCGAGCGGGAACGGCGACGTCGATGAATTACGGCGCCGTCGACGCGGACTTTTCGCGGTTTGCGAACCTTGCCGACGCGACGCTGCGCAACTTCGTTTGCCATCAGTACTTCAAAGAGATCAAGCTCGAACGGGGAACCGAATTCGACCACTGGATTCCGAGGATCGCTGACGTCGAAGACGGCGGATTTTTGTCCGAAAAACCGCGAAAGTACGAGCCGAACGCTTGGGGGCTGTTCGATATGCACGGCAACGTCGCCGAGTGGACGGCGAGCTTGGCGAAAGCGCGCCCGACGGCGGACGGCGACGCCGCGAACCTCGAAGGGGAACGCGTCGTCCGCGGCGGCTCTTGGTACGATCGCCCGATCAACGCCCGAAGCGAATACCGAACGTCGTTACGACCTTGGCAAGGCGCGTTTAACGTCGGTTTCCGCGTCGTTTGCGAGATTCCGGAAGCCGCCGAGTCGGAGACCGCCGAGAAGTAAATAACGGCGAGAAATAACGCCGAGACGGTTCGCGAACTCTTGCGGAGTCGAGTTAACTCTTGATTCCGCGAGAGTTCGCGTTTTTGTTGCTTAGCCTAGAACCGGACGGCGCTCAAAGGGGCAAAATTTCCTCGTTGAGATTCGTTTTCGGGGCGGCGGGGGCGTCTTGCGTCGTCGGAACGGTCGGAACGACGACCGGGGCGACCGGGGCGACCGGCGGCGCGGCGTCGACCGTTTGACGCGTCAAGAGTTTCAACTGCGTTTCGACGTTCGACATAATCTCGGTCAGCGAGTCGACGCGGGCTTTCAAATCGTCGATCGACGTTTTGATCGCGTCGATTTCGTCCGCCGAGATTTGTTGGAACGGATTGTAACGCTCTTCCGCGAGCCCGGCGCCTTCGCTCCAAGTTCCCGGGACGTAACGGGTTTCGGCGAAATTCGGGTCGGCCAAGCGCGGAATCTCCGCCGACGCGAGACTTGCGAGATGGACGAGCCCGGCTTCGCGCAAGATTTCCGCCGCTTGTTGCGCTTTTTGAATCTTGGCCGCGACGTCGTTTCCGCCGATCAAACCAATCGTCGTCGCCGACGGAAGGCGATTTTCCGGCGGAATCGCGCCGTTTAAGTCGTTAAGATTCGGATTCGGGAACGCGTTGGGAACCGCCGGAGTCGTCGGCGCGGCGGGGGCGCTAGCCAAGCGTTCGTCGATTTCTTTAAGTTGGTTCAGAATCGTCGCTTGCTCCGCTTGCAACGTCGTCGCGAGCGCTTCGTCGTTCGGAGAAAGGGCGCGCATCGTTTGCAAAAGTTGGCGGTATTGTTGCGTCAACTCTTCTTTTTGAGCGCGGAGCGTTTCGGCTTCCCCGAAGGAAAGCGGGAACGCGGCGGTCGGTTCCGTCGCGGGCGTTCCAAGAGCGGAGCCGAGAAGGGCGGAGGCGTTGGGCGCGTTCGCGACGTTCGGCGACGCGGCGAACGGATCGGTTCCTTCCTGCGCGGCGCGGTTTCGTTTGTACGACGCGAAGTCGCTCAACGCCGTTTCCGCTTGCTGAATTTGATATTGGAGCGCGGAAAGTTCGGCGACGATTTTCCGTTGCGCTTCTTGTTCGGCGGCGTTTGTCGGGGCGACGCGAAGTTGCGCCTCGAGCGCTTGCGCTTGCGCGCGCAACGCTTCGACGTTCGGCGTCGCGGCGGGAGCGGCGTTGGAAGCGGCGCTCGACGCTCCGAGGCCAAGCGGATCCGGATTAGACGGCGTCGGCGCGACGAACGCGGGGCTTTTCGCGTCGAGCGAAACGGGAACCGGAGGCGTCGCCGGCGTCGACGGAACCGTCGGAAGCGGCGTGTTTTGAGCGTTCGCGGCGCCTAAGGTTAACGCGAGCGCCGTCGCGCCCGTCGCCGCCGCAAAATACGGGGAGAGAACGATTTTTTTCCAATGCGACATAACGTTTCCTCGTTTCGTTGCCGACGGGCGCGCGGCGACCGCCGGGGAAATTTGCGGGGATTAGGGGGAATTTGCGGAAAACGCGAACGGGCGAACCGCTCCCGCTATCTTCATTTTATGAAGAATATCGGCGAAAATCAAGGAACGTCGCGCAAAATAAAGCGTTTTTTTCCCGAGGTTAACGTTTTGCCGTCGGGGCTTGACGCGTTGAAGCGGTTGGGGAAGACGGGCGGTTTGGGATATTTGGCGCGTCGCGGCGAACGAGGCGGAAACTTCGCAATAAGGAGAAAAACAAAAAGGCGAGAAACGCGGCGAATAGAGAAGACGGAGAAAATAGAAAAGACCGTCCGGCGAACGAACGGTCTTTTCAAGAGCAAAGACCAACCGCGCGACGCTGAAATCGCGAAGAAAACGGCGTCGCGGAACGGTTTTTAACGGCTTAAAATTCGATTAGCGGAGCGAAATTTCGTTCGCTTTGAGGAAATCGAGGAATTTTTGGTGGAAATCGTCGATTTCTTCGCCGCTGAGCGTGTGGTCGGACGCGCCGATTTCAAAGCGGAAGGAGTAGCTCGCGGTTCCTTTTTCGAGCCCCTTGCCCTTGTACATCGTCAGGAACGAACGTTTCAGCAAGAGCGGGTGCGCGAACTCGTCGAGTTTCGCCGAAAGGCCTTCGTACCCGGATTCGAGCGGCCAAACGAGCGAGAAGTCTTGCCAAGAACCGGGGAACTTCGGCGGTTCGACGAAACGGAGCGACGGGTAAAGGTTCCCGGCGAATTGGTCGAGTTCCAACTCAAACCAAACGACTTGCCCGCCCTCGGGGGAGACGACGGAGAGCGCTTTCTTGTCGAGGACGCCGAGCGCGCCGATCTTCGTTTCGCCGCGGTAAATTTCGACCGAATGATCGACCGTTTGCCAAGGCGCCTTATCTTCTTTCGTCGCGACGAATTTCAGTTCTTCGTTGTTTTGGAGGAAAATCGAGCCCAAATCTTCGATCGCCGCCTTAATTTCGAGGTAGTGATCGTCGATCGAAACGCCCGACTGAACGAAGCTAACGCCGCTCAAACGCGGGACTTCGCTGCATTTTTCCGCGCTGTCCTTCGGTTTGCGTTGGTCGTCGACGGCGCCGATCAAGCGGTAGACGCGACCGAGTTCGAAATAGCGGAAGGAGTCGCGGAACGGACGGTTCTTCGCGACGAGCGCGAGGAGGTTCGGCATAAGGGTCGTGCGCAGATGCGATTCCGCCGGGGAAACCGGGTTCAAAAGGGTCAGCGTTTCGCCCGCGTCGAAACCGAGCGCCGCCGTCCAATTGTCGTTCGTCCAACCGTAGTTGTGGACTTCGAGGAAACCGTAACCGAGCGCGAGCAAACGGCGAGCGCGGTGTTCGAGGCGGATGTATTCCTCGACGTAAAGCGGTTTCAGCGGCGCTTCCGGCAAGATCGGCGCGATGTTGTCGAAGCCGTAAATGCGCGTAACTTCTTCGACGATATCCTCTTCGATCGAAATGTCCTTCGCGCTGCGGAAGGCCGGAACCCCGACGCGGAGCGTTCCGTCGGCGAGGTAGTCCGCTTCGAACTCGATGGAGCGGAGAATTTCGAGCGCTTTTTCTTGCGGGAAATCGACGCCGACCAGTTTGTTCAAGCGACCCGGCGGGAGTTCGATCCAGCGCGTTTCGTCTTGGAGGTCGCCCGCGAGCGAGAAGCGGGTTTCGACGCGGTAAGCGACGCCCGACTCTTCGACGAGCTTCAGAATGCGTTCCGTTCCAACTTTAACGTTTGCCGGCGGTTGCGTTTTTTCGTAACGTTGCGACGCGTCGGTGCGGAGATTCAAACGTCCGGCGGTGCGGCGAATGCGAGCGGCGCGGAAGTTCGCCGATTCGAGCATAACGCGGGTCGTGCCGCCGGTGACTTCCGTTTCGAGACCGCCCATAATCCCGGCGACCGCGACCGGTTTTTCGCCGTCGCAGATCATCATATCGTCCGCTTGCATCTTGCGTTCGACGCCGTCGAGGGTCGTGAAGACGCCCGGCGCACCCATCGGCGCGACGCGGATATTCGAGACTTTGTCGGCGTCGAAAGCGTGCGTCGGTTGGCCGAGTTCGAGCGAAACGTAGTTCGTAACGTCGACGAGGAGGTCGTAAGTGCGTTGGCCGAGCGCGTGCAGGCGGCGTTGCATCTTGATCGGCGACGGGACTTGCGCCGCGCCCGCTTCGATTCCGAAGACGATCCCGGAGTAACAGGGGCAGTTTTCGTCCGCGATCTCGACCGGGAAGGCCGGCAGGTCGGCGTATTGGTCGACGCTGTGGCGCGGGAGCGGTTTCAGTTCGCGGTGGAAGATCGCCGCCAGTTCGCGAGCGAAACCGTAGTGGCCCCAAAGGTCGGGGCGGTGCGTCAGGCTCTTGTTGTCGACTTCGATGAGAACGTCGGTCGCCGGAACGAGATCGGCGAACGCGGCGCCGCTGGGCGTCGAGGCCGGGCATTCGAAAACGATTTCGTGCCAAGAACTCATCCCGAGTTCGGCGGCGCTGCACAAAATCCCTTGGCTCGGGCGACCGTAAACCTCGGCGGCTTCGATCTTCTTTTCGCCGAGCGTCGTCCCGGCCGGAGCGAACGGCGCTTTCAAACCGACGCGAGCGTTCGTCGCGCCGCAAACGGTCGTGAAGACGCCTTGGGCGCCGCAATCGACCTTGCAGAACGTTCGCTTTTTGCCGTCTTCCGTCTCGAACGGCTCGGCGGAAACGACTTCGCCGACGTAAACGCCGTCGACGTAACGAGTCAGCGTCGACCAACCTTCGACTTCGGCGGTCGCCATCGTCAAACGGTCGGCGACGACTTTCGGCTCGACGTCGGAAATGTCGACAAAATCGGAAATCCAGTCAAGAGAGATAAACATGGGCGCCTCGGGAAAATAGGGGGGCGTTCGGGGAACGTTCCGCCGACAAAAATGGAATGAAAACGGGAAAAAGTCGGATTTTAAAAACGAAAACGTCGCGCCGTCGCAAAAAACGCGGCGCCGCGACGTTCGGTTAAGTTTAAGGTCGAAACCGTTTTATTCGGCGCGAAACCGACTCGAAACGGTTGCGGCTCTTAGTTTTCCAAGAGCCAAACAAGGAGGCCCTTTTGCGCGTGCATGCGGTTCGACGCTTCCTCGACGATTCGGCTTTGCGGCGAATCCATCACCTCGTCGGTAACTTCGAGGCCGCGGCGCGCCGGGAGGCAGTGGAGGAAGATCGCGTCCGGACGGGCGGCTTTCATCAGGTCGCCGTTGACTTGGTACGCGGCGAAGTCGGCCTTGCGCTTCGCTTCTTCGCTTTCTTGCCCCATACTGACCCAAACGTCGGTGTAAAGGACGTTGCAACCGCGAACCGCTTCCATCGGGTCGGCGATTTGTTCGAGTTCGAAGCCGGGTTGAGCTTGCGCGGTCATTTCGGCGATTTCCGCGTCGCTGAAGCGGTAACCTTCCGGCGACGAAATGACGATTTTAACGCCGAGCATCGCCGACGCTTCGACCAAGCTGGCCGCGACGTTGTTCGAGTCGCCAATCCAAGCGATTTTGACGTCGTCGAAGGAGCCGAATTCTTCCTTAATCGTCAGCATATCGGCCAGCGCTTGGCACGGGTGCGACTTGTCGGTCAGCGCG
This sequence comes from Thermoguttaceae bacterium, assembly GCA_017549085.1. Taxonomy (GTDB): domain Bacteria; phylum Planctomycetota; class Planctomycetia; order Pirellulales; family Thermoguttaceae; genus RUG369. Next base: position 10,853 of record JAFYVO010000094.1, on the reverse strand, counting down.
TTGATGACCGGAACGGTCGAGTATTTCGCGAACTCTTCGACCGTCGTATGTTTCTTGGCGCGGAAAACGATGCAGTCGACCATCGAGCTGAGGACGCGGGAAACGTCCGGAACCGATTCGCGCTTGCCGAGGCCGATGTGTTGCTCTTCGAGGAGCATCGAGCCGCCGCCGAGGTGCGTCATTCCGGCTTCAAAGCTGACGCGGGTGCGGAGCGACATTTTCTCGAAAATGAGGCCCAAAACTTTGCCGTCGAGGCGTTTCGGGCGAACGCCTTTTTTGAAGTCGGCCTTCAATTCTTCGGCGATTCGCAAAATCGACTTCAGTTCGTCGACCGTAACGTCGGCGAGCGAAAGGATGTGGCGCGGTTTCATCGGAATTAGGCTCCCTTCTTCAAAGCGGCTTCAAGGATATCGAGACCTTCGTCGAAAACGTCGAGCGGCGTGTTGACCGCCGGAAGGAGTCGAATAATCGAGCCGTGCGTGCAGTTGATTAGCAGTTTTTCTTTCATACAGCGTTCGACGAAGCAAGCGCCGTCGATTTTCAGTTCGAGACCGAGCATCGCGCCGACGCCGCGGACTTCTTGAATGAAGTCGAGTTCGGTCGCCCACTTGTTCATCCGTTCTTTGGCGCGTTGTTCGAGGAGCGTCGCTTTTTCGAGGAGCCCCTCGTTTTCGATCATTTCGATCGTCGCGATACCGGCCGCGGCGGCGACGGAGTTCCCGCCGAACGTCGAAGCGTGCATCCCGCGACGCAGACTCGGCGCGAGTTCTTTCGTCGTCAACATCGCGCCCGCCGCGACGCCGCTGCAGAGCGCCTTGGCCAACGTCATAATATCCGGAACGACGTTGAAATATTGATACGCGAACCATTTGCCGGTGCGCGCCATCCCCGTTTGCACTTCGTCGAAGACGAGGAGCATATCGTTTTTATCGCAAAGAGCGCGCAAACCTTCGAGGAAACCCGGCGGAGGGACGCGGACGCCCCCTTCGCCTTGAATCGGTTCGATCATGATCGCGGCGGTTTCGTCGTCGATCGCCGCTTCAACCGCGGCCAAGTCGCCGTAAGGAACGTAAACGAAACCAGGGAGCATCGGTTCCAAGCCCTTTTGGTACTTCGGTTGCGCCGTCGCGGAAGCCGCGCCCATCGTGCGACCGTGGAAAGAGTCTTGGAACGTGATGATCTTGTATTTGCCCTTCGGCGTCGAGTGGAGGCGAACGAGTTTAATCGCCGCTTCGTTCGCTTCGGCGCCGGAGTTGCAGAAGAACGCTTTGCCGTTGAAGCTGCGTTCGGAGAGGAGTTTCGCCCAAACGCCTTGCTCTTCTTGATGCCAGCTGTTCGGAACGTGCAGAAGACGCTCGACTTGTTTTTTCACCGCTTCAACGACCGGTTTCGGACAGTGTCCGAAAAGGTTGCACCCCCAACCCGGGAAAAGGTCGAGGTAACGAACGCCCTCGGCGTCCCAAATGTACGGCCCTTCGCCGCGAACGAGGGCGACCGGGTAACGCGTGTAGTTCGGGATGACGTATTCGTCGAAGAGCGAAATGATTTCTTGCGAGCTTCTGGACATTGGATTAAGTTTCTTAAATAGCCTATTTTAACGCAAAAACTCCGTCCGAGCGCGAACTTGGATCGCGGGAAGGGCGGTTAAAACGGGGCGCGTCCGGCGTTCGAGCGTCAAGTTCAAACGGGAAGCGGACGCGTTGCGAACGGCGTCGGCGAATAAGGAGAGCGAACGAACGTCCAACGGGACGACGCATCCTTTGTTGGTAAACGCTTCGACGGTCGGCGGCGACTATCGAAACGGCTTTGCCTAATTTGCCTAAAACGCCGAGCTTGCCGAAAACGGATCGGCGAAAGGTTAGTCTTGAACGATTTCCGTCCCGACGCCTTGGCTGGTGAAGATTTCCAGCAGGAGCGCGTGGCGGATGCGACCGTTAATAATGTGAATCTTTTTGACGCCGCGTTCGAGCGTCTTCAAGCAGGATTGGATTTTCGGAATCATCCCGCCGACGATGGCGCCGGACGCGAGGAGCTTTTTCGCTTCTTCGGCGGTCAAGGAGTTGATCATCGAGGCCGGGTCGTTCGGGTCGGTGCGGACGCCGTTGACTTCGCTGACGAAAACGAGCTTGTCGGCGCCGAGTTGTTTGGCGACTTCGGTCGCGGCGACGTCGGCGTTGACGTTCAAGCCGTTGCGGCCGCCGTCGTCGACGATCGTGTACGACGGGATAACCGGAATAATACCGCGGTCGCAGTATTCGCGGATCTTGTCGACGTCGACGCGGGTAACTTCGCCGACCCAACCGAGGTCGATTTCGGCGCCGTCGGCGTCAAATTGCGCCGTTTTGCGACCGTAAAGGACGTTCGTGTCGAAACAGTCGGAAAGCGCGACGGCGGAACCGCTGTAAAATTTGATCGAATCGACGAGGCTTTTCGAGATTTTATGCGCTAATTCTTCGCGAACGACGGCCAGCGTCGCGTCGTCGGTGTAACGGCGCCCTTGAACGAAGCGCGGTTCGACGCCGGCGGCTTTCATCGCTTGGCTGATCGCGGCGCCGCCTCCGTGAACGACGACCGGTCTGACGCCGACCGACTCCATAAACACGAGGTCGGTGAAGAGGTGCATCATCGCGATTTCGTCTTCCAACAGGCTGCCGCCGAGTTTGACGACGACGGTGGCGTCGCGGTATTCGCGAATCCATTTCATCGCTTCGATGAGAACGTCGACTTTGCGGCTGACCTCTTCGATCGAGTTAAAAGAAACGGCGTTGGGGCTCGTTTGATCGGACATAGCGCGGACTCCTGCGCAAGGGCGAGAGGCGGGGGACGAGGCGCGGAAAAGGCGACTCGCGAAAACAGGACGAAAGACGACGAGCGTCAAAACGGGGCGCGAACCGGCTCGGCGGTCAGGCTCGGCAACGGAAACCGTCGCGCGGTTAAAATGAATAAAAGGTTTTGCCAACCGCGCGCCGACGCGATAACGTCAAAAGCGCGCGATTCGCAAAACCTGTTTCGCTTAGGAAAGCGTTCAAACGATTTTCGACGACGGAATGCGGAACGTCGCGTCGCGGCGTCGCCGGTTTGGCGAAACACTCAACCGAACCGCGAACGAAGCGGCGACGCGGATTAAAACCGCGCGGTCGACTTTTCGAGCGAAGCTCCGGCGTGAAAATCAAAGGGCGAAACTCAGTCGCCGACGTACGGCATCAACGCCATAAAGCGCGCGCGTTTGACGGCGGCGGCGACGGCGTGTTGGCTGACGGCGGAGCAACCGGTCTTGCGGCGGCTAATGATTTTGCCTTGACGGCTCGTCAGCTTTTTGAGGAGTTCGACGTCTTTGTAGTCGACGAACATCGGACGCGGGCGTTCGCCGTTGACGCTCAACGGGTCGCGTTTCTTGCTGCGGATCTTCGCCTTGGAACGTTTGCGATTGATACGATTCTTTTTGAATGCAGGAGGTTTAGACATATTATTTACCAACCGTGTGTGTTTTCTTCCGCCGAGGAGTCGGAGCCCAAAATGGGGCGACGCCTTGGGCGTTTGCTCGAAATACCGTTTAATATCCCAATATACATAAAGAGTCGCGCGTCGCAAGGGGGGAGACGAAAATTTTTTTCATCTTTTTTCCCTTTTTTGCCCGAACGATTCTTAAAAAGCGCGTTAGAGGAAATAACGCGTTAAAATAGGTAAAAAAACGGCGATCCTTTAAGGTTCGCCGTTTTGCGCCTTTTGCGTATTTTGCGCTTTTAACCTAATTTTCTTTGCGCGACGTTTCTTCGCCGCTTTTTTCCCAATTTCGTCGCGAAGTCGCGAACCGTTCGGCGTCTTGTCGAATTTTTTCTTTTTCGAGTTCGGCGACGATTCGACCGGCGATCAACTCGAGCGTTTCAAGTTCGCGCGTTTCGATTTCCCTTTTTTGATTCGAGAAGTACCAAAGCGTTCCGAGAATCGTCGTTTCCGAGGCGACCGGGACGCAAAGGGAGCAGTCGAAGTCTTCCGGGGCTTTCCAGGCTTCGGCCAAGTAGGCTTCGTTGAGGACGACGGCGCTGCCTAGGAGAGCTTCGACGTCGGCGCGGGCGCCTCTCAGGGGGCGCGGCGGGTCGAGGAAGCGGTCGGTCGGGAGTCCCCACAGGGCGCGGATTTTGAGGCGAGTCGTTTCGTCGTCGAGGAGATAGAGCGCGGCGGCGTCGAAACCGCCGAGGGCTTTCGCTCCGGTTTTCAGGACGTCGCGAAGTCGGGAGGCGAGACGGGCGCCGTCGTCGTTTAATTCGACGTTCGTCGTCGCGTCGACGGCCAATTCGGCTTCGCGGGCGACGAGTTCGGCGCGCCAACGATAGTTTTCGCCGAGGATCGTCGCTAAGGTTTCGGCCAACGCGACGGCGGTCGCCCGGGGAACGAGCGGTTCAACGTTGGGGAGGGAGCGGAGAACGAGCGCGCCGAAAATTTTAACGTTCGGGTCGCCGACCGGAATACGGACGGTTTGTTCGGCGGTTTCCGGCGCGTTTGCGAACGATTGACCGTCGGTCGCGTCGTTTTCGGACGATCCGGCGCGGAAGAAGCGGAGATCGTACCCGGCGACTTGCTGGAAGACGCGCAAGGTTTCCGGGAGGCTTCCGACGAACGGGACGTCGTTAGGATCGCACCATTTCTTTTTGACGGGGAAATCGCGAAAAGATCGGTCGCTAAAATTTTCGGGATTCATAAACAAAGTCCGTTGCAGTTCCGCAGGTCGACGCGGCGCGTCCGCGTTTCGGTTTGGGCGCCGTCGAGCGACGCGAACAAAAGGGAAACGTCCTAAAAACATCGGCGAAGGCGCGAGCGGCGTTTTCGGCTTGCCTATATAATATTAATGGCAAAAACGCGAAAACGAGCGCGCGAATCGGGTCGACGTCGAGCGGGAGCGTCGCGTCGGCAAGCCGTTCGCCGTTGAAACGAGGGCGGCTTCGTCGGGGCGGAGGAGGCGAAAGTTGGGAAATTGCGCCGGGGAAGCGGCGAGTTTGCAAAATTGGCTTTCCGCGTTCGACGAAGTTTAGACCGCGCGCGGCGGCGCGTTAGCTCCGTTTCTTTTTTTCACTTTGCTAAAATCGTCCGAATGAGGAAAAAATAAAATCAAAAGCGATTTCGACAAGGTTTTTCCGGTCGCTCCGGTTGCAACGCTCGACGCGTTTATTTGAGGAAAAAAAAGCGAATTGGCGCGCTCCGACGCTAAAGTCGACGCGACAAGCCTTGAAGACCCGGCGTTAAGAGACGGATTGGAACGGGCGCGCGGATTGGGAGGGCGGAGAAAGCGAGCGCGAGGGGCGACCTTTGAGGGCGGAAGAGCGGACGCGGTTGTTTAAACGATAGAATCGGCTCAATCGCCCAAATTGCGAAAAATTTTTCAAAAAAAGGGCGGGGGGGCGTTCCAAATTGCGCCTCTTCGGATTATCATTATAATATAGACGAACCGCCGCGTTGGCGTCGACGAAAAATCGGCGATGAGAGCGGCGCGTTTTGGGGGCCGTTGGCCGCCGTCGGCGGCGAGCGCGTTCGAAACGGCGTCGGGCGTTTTCGTCGTCGAAGAACGTCGAACGGATTGAATAGAAGGATTTCGAATGAAACGACATTTCGCGATTGGCTTGATTTTTTGTCTTATGAGCGTTTGCGTCGCCGCGAACGCGACGGCGGCGGGGATCGCTAAATCCCGCCTTGTCGCGGAGAGGGACGCTCAAGCGGCCGGGCTGACTCGCGCTTGGTTCGCGCAAGCGACGCTCGATCAAGACCGCGAGGAAGTTACCAGCGCGACGCTTCAAGACGGCGTCGTATTTATTACGACCAGCGGCGGCGTCCTCCAAGCGATCGACGCGGAGAACGGAACGACCCTTTGGACCGTCAACGTCGGGCGCGAGTATTTGACCGCGCCGGCGATCAATAGTAAAATTGTCGCCGTTCTTTGCGGAACGCGTTTGGTCGTTTACGATCGTTTTAGCGGCAAGTTCCTCGATGAAACGGAAGTTTTCGGGCAACCGTCGGCGGCTCCGGTCGCGACCGAGCGCGAAGTTTACGTTCCGGTTTATTCGCAACGGATTTACGCCTATCCCGTCAAGCGTCGCGAAACGGCGCGCCTCGAAGCGCAAAAAACGCTTGAAGCGATGATGGAAGCGACCAAAGACGTCAAAATGGCCGGAGAAATGAAGGCGGAGCTTGAAGCGGATTACGCGGCGAACGGGTCGAAGCAATATCTGCTCGCGCCCCTTGACGAAGCGCGTCCGGCGCAGTGCCCGACGTTGGGCGTCGCGTACTCCGCGCCGATCTTAGGCGCGCAGGCTTACGGCGTCGACCGTTTGATTTGGACGACCGATCAAGGTTGGTTGATGATTGGCGAACTGCAACGCAGCGCGGTGAATAATCCGTTGCAACTCCTGTATAAATTGCAAGCGACGCCGCAGATCGCTTACGTGAACGAGTCGCGTCTTGGAAATCGCTTTTTAGCGCCGCGCGACGACGTTTCGAGCGCGCCGTTCTATGTGCCGCAAGACGTTTCCGCGCAAAATATGGTCTTGGAAGCGTCGCGCCGCAAGGGCGGGCTCGCGATCGTCGGCGTCGAATCCGGCAACGTTTTCGCGATTAACGACGCCAACGGCAAGGTGCGTTGGAATTACTTGACGCAAAGCCCGGTGCGCGAACGCGTTTCGGCTTTTAAAGATTTTTCCGCGACGAAAGAACTCGTTTACAACGTTTACGTTCCGGTCGAATCCGGCGACTTCTTCGCGCTCGACTTGAAAACCGGGCTCGAAAACTGGCGCGCTTCCGGCGTTAAGCGTTTCATTTCCGCGTCCGAGACGCGCCTTTACGTCTTCGACCAACTCGACCGCTTGGCGGTGTTGGATCGCTCGAACGGCGCTCGTTTGAAGACGTTGGCCCTTTCGCCGACGAAGTTCCAAATTTTTAACCAAGAAACGGACCGCGTTTATTTGGTTTCCGCCGACGGATTGGTTCAATGCTTGCGCGAAACCCAACAGGTCGAGCCGGTGCGTCATCGCGACGAAACTTGCGCCGACGTCGCCGCTCGTTTGGCGCGCGCGATCGAAACCGGGGTCGAAGACGCCGCGAAACCCGCCGTTTCTAACGCCGACGCGACCGTTCCGAGCGCCGAAGACGATTCGTTTGGCGACGATGACGAAGCGAGCGACGAAGACTCCGAAGTCGCCGAAGACGACCCGTTCGCCGACGACGAACCGCGCGCTAAAACCGCCGACGCAGAAGACGCCGACGACGATCCGTTCGGCGACGATAGCGAAGCGAGCGACGAAGACGATCCGTTCGGCGACGACGAAATTTTCTGATTCGCGCCGATTTCCGGAATAAAACGCAGAAACGCGTCGACGATTTTAACGTCGGCGCGTTTTTTTATTGGTAAAAGCAAGAGGTCGAGGCGGCAAAAGCGGCGGAAAAGCGTCGGCGGCGCGTTGAGGAGGGAAGTGAAAAATGATCGCGAAAAAAGACCCGACGAGGCGTCGAGCGGCGCGTTAAAGACGGAAGGACGCGATAAAAAAAGACGACTCGCGTCGGCGAATCGTCTAAAATTAAAGGGAAGGCTTGCTCGGCGGAACCGGCGACCGTCGCCGTCGGCGAATCAAAGGGAAGACTGGCTAAGCAAGGCGAGAACGGCGCGTTTAGCTTGACGAACGCGCTAAGGAGCGTTCCATTCGTTCGATCGCGTCGGCGACGTCGAACGCGGCGGAACCGTTTTCGATCGAGCCGTTCGTTTTAAGCAAATGATCGACTTTTTTTTGCGCCGAGAGAACCGCGCTGTGTCGACGACCGCCAAAATAGGCGCCGATTTCGGCCAACGCGGAACGGGTGTGTTTGCGCGCCAACCACATCGCGAGCGCCCGCGGGTCGGCGCAGCGCTTCGAACGCGATTTCGATTTGAGTTCCTCGTCGTCGAGGCCGAAGGTCTCTTGGACGACGCGTTCAACGTCTTCCAGCTTGACGGCGCGAACGTTCGACGCGATCAAGTCGGCGAGCGCTTCTTGGGCGAACGGAACGTCGATTGGAGCGCCGGTCGTTAAGTGCGCGATATAAAGTCGGTTCAGCGCGCCGGAAAGTTGGCGAGCGTGCGTCGTAAAGCGCGAAACAACGAAGCGGCAAACTTCGTCCGAAAGCGCGATTCGGCGTTTGAGCGCCATTTGACGCAAAATTTGCGACAACATTTCCCGTTCCGGAGGCCCAATTTGGCAAACGAAACCGCCTTGAACGCGCGTCGTTAGTTCGCCGCTCAATTTGGTCAATTCGGCGAGCGGACGGTTCGCGGAAAAAACAAGTTGAACGTTGCGTTGGCGCAACATATCGACGACGCTAAGGAGTTCGACCTGCGTCGTCGTTTTGCCTTCGAGGAAATGAAGGTCGTCGATCGCGAGGAGCGAAATGTTGCGGAAGCGGTCGCGGAAGGAGCCGACGCCGCCGTGCAAACTTTGGATAAACGCGGTGGTGAACTGTTCCGCCGTCATATATAGCGCGGGTTTGCGGTTGGGGTAGCGTCCGTAGCGTTCGCAGATCCCCTCCAACAGGTGCGTTTTGCCGACGCTGGTCGGGCCGCCAATGAAAATCGGGTTCATCGCGCCCGGTTGAAGGATCGCGACGTCGGCGATTTTGCGCGCCAATTGATTGGAAAAACCTTCGACGAACGTGTCGAGGGAAGCCAACCGAACGGACGAAGCGACCGCGGTTCGCGCTTGCGGTTTCGCGACTTTAACGATGTTGAAGCCGTTGGCGTCGCGCAAGACTTCGTCGTCGCGCGTTTCGTCGTCGGCGTTCGGCTTGCGTCGGCGATTTTGCGGAGCTCGCGTCGCTTCGTCGCCGGCGCCGGCCGCCCAAACGGCGCGTTCCGACTCGGAAAGGTTCCAAGCGTCGGGCGTCGTTGGGACGAGCGCTTGCGACGTCGGCGACGCGGCGGTCGCTTCCGGCGGGAGCGGATTTTTGCGCGGACGACCGCGGCCGCGTTTCGGAGCCGCCGGAAGATTTGACGAGGAAGACGCGGAACGCGGCGAAGCCGGAACGGTCGCGGGAACGAGCGAGCCGAGGAAATCTTGGGAAGGCGCGCCGTTTAGGTAAGCCGCGAAGTTGGACGAAGCCGGGACGCGCGCCGGCGTCGGCTCCGGTCGGGGCGTCGCCGCTTGAAAAACGCCGTCGTTGAACGCAAAATCAACGTAAGCGTTCGGTTCACTGGAACGTTCAAAAAAGGGCTCCGGGGCGTCGAACGGGCGATCTTCGGTTGGCGGAAGGGGATTTTTACGCGGACGGCCCCGTCTTTTCGCCGGTTGCGACGCGATTTGCGGTTGCGCCGCCGCGCCGTTCGGAGCGGAAAAATCGGTCGCGAGCGCGGGAAGGGACGAAGGCGGAACGGAAAAAGCGGGCGCGGGCTCTTGCGGCGCGGGGCCGGACGGCGGCAAAGGAGACGCGGGCGTTTCGTTGCAACAAATCTCGATCGGCAACTCGACCCCGGCGACGTCGACGCAAGTTTTTTGCAGCTCGTGTTGGAAAGACGAACGAAGGAACGCGCAAAGGAATTCGTTGGCGACGCGAACGGTCAGCCCGGACGGCGACGCGGAAAAACGCGCCCCGGCGAACCAATAGGAAAATCGACGTTCCCCAATTCGGTTGAGCAACGCTTGGCGAAAAATTTCGTCGACGTTCATTTCTCGTTCTGTTGGCATTCGGGCGATCGAAAAAAAGTTTCGCGTCGGGCGCGTTGGCGGCGTTCCGTCGACGACGGCGCGCAAAATTTAACGTTTATTTACTTGACCGCGCGTTGAAAGGTTGCGTTGTTTATCCAATTGGTTTAATTTGTCCAAATTGTCTCGTTTATTCGGGCGGAATAAAACGAAAAACGAACGCGTTTCAACGTCGGCGGCGCGACGGCGGACGTCGGCAAGTTGAAGCGGGCGAAGACAAGTCGGCGGCGGTAAAAGGACGCCGCGCGCAAACGCCTATCTTCCTTATCGGCGTCGGCGCGAAAAAAAAGCCGAATTATTTGCCCTCGACAAATAAATTTTACAAAATCGCGCCCAAAAGTCAAACCGCGGTTTGACGCGACGCGCTTTTTTACCGAGTTTTTTTGCAAGTATAATCGGTATTTTGGAAAAGGGAAAGCGCGATTTTGCTATTTTTCCCGCCGATTTCCTCAAGTTTAACCGGCGTTTTTCCGCAAAGACGGCGATAAAAAAGTTTTTGCCGGTTGGAGCGATTGAAGGGAATAGGAGTTCGCCGGCTTCGAACCGTTTGAACGCGCTGCAAAAGTAAGACGTTCAAACGGTCGAAGACGTTAAAATGGAGAGAATAGCCAAGCCGGGGAATTAGCGAGCCGACGTCGGGAGCGCTCGCGGAATCATATAGTAACCGCGCGGCGTCGCGACGGCGTCCATCGCTTTTTCGAGCGGTTCGCTTCGTTTGGTTAGCGCCGAGAGACCGAGCGCGGACGTCCAGCTTTCAAGCTCTTCGTAACGAACGACTTGCGCCGTTTCCAAGGTGAGGCCCGCCGCGTCGAGCGCCGCGTCGATCGCGTCGTCGAGGAAGCCGATCTCGTCGATCAGGCGGAGTTCCAACGCTTGTTTAGCGGTGTAAATTCGACCGTCGGCGACGCGGCGGAGTTCGGCGTCGCGTTCTTCGGCGGTCGCGACGTCGAGCGTTTCGCCGTCTTCGTTGTTTTCGCCGGTTTCTTCATTTTCGCTATTTTCCGCGTTTTCGCCGCGATACCAAGGGCGACCGGCGCGAACGACGTCGAGGAACTGTTCGTAACTTTCGTCGACGAGCGCTTGCCAAACGGCGGTTTCTTCCGGCGTCGGTTTCTTCATAAAGTCGCCCATCCCCTTCAT
>JAFYVO010000093.1 GCA_017549085.1 Thermoguttaceae bacterium | reverse complement strand
CGTCATTCGCCGCTTGCTCCGTCGCGCGGTTCTCGACGGCGTTCAAATGGGGATGAAGAAGCCGTTCCTCTATCACCTCGTTCCGGTCGTCGCCGACCTGATGAAGGTTCCGTATCCGGAACTTTCCGAAACGATCGAACGCGTCCAAGGCGTCGTCGCGTCGGAAGAAGAACACTTTATGGCGAACATCGACGGCGGTTTGCGTCGTTTGGACTCCGTCTTCAAGACGATGGAAGAAGAAAAACGCGCCGAAGTTCAAGGCTCCGAAGCGTTTGAAATGTACCAAACCTACGGCTTCCCGCCGGAACTTTTCGAAACGCTCGCCGGCGAACGCAAATACGGCTTCGATTGGGCCGGTTTCGAAAAAGAAATGGAACGCCACGGCGAACTTTCCGGGAGCGCGGAAAAGAACCTCCTCTTCAAGCGCGACCCGCTCGAAGGGATTAAGAAAGCGAACAACCCGCCGGAATTCGTCGGTTACGAAACGCTCGAAACGGAAGCGAAGGTTCTCGCGATTCTCGACGGCGAAACGCTCGTCGAAAGCGCGACCGCCGAAGGCGAAGGCAAAGCGCTCCGCGTCGTTCTCGACAAAACGCCGTTCTACGGCGAAAAGGGCGGTCAAGTCGGCGACTCCGGCTGCATTACGACCGCGACCGGCGCGCGTTTCGTCGTTGAAACGACCGTTTACGACGGCGAATTTCTCGTTCACGTCGGCAAGCTGACCGCCGGAACGCTCGAAGCGGGCGCCGCGGTTTCCGCCGCCGTCGACAAGAAACGTCGCGCCGCGATCAGTCGCGCTCACACGGCGACGCACCTCCTGCACGCCGCGCTCCGCGCTCGTCTCGGCAGCCACGCCGAACAACAAGGTTCGAAAGTCGACGCCGACGTTCTGCGTTTCGACTTCACGAACCACAAGGCGCTCGACCGCGAAACGCTCGTTCAAATCGAACGCGACGTCAACGAAGCGATTTTGGAAGCCCACGCGGTTTCCTGCGAAGAAACGCCGCTCGAAGACGCTCGCAAACTCGGCGCGATGATGCTCTTCGGCGAAAAGTACCCGGACATTGTTCGCGTCGTTAAGATGGGCCCGTCGTTGGAGTTCTGCGGCGGCACGCACTTGACGAACGCCGCGCAAGTCGGTTACTGCAAGATCGTCGCCGAAGAAAGCGTCGGGGCTGGGACGCGCCGTATCGTCGCCGTTACCGGGGCGGAAGCGATCGCGAAAATCGCCCAAGCCGACGCGATCGAAACGACGTTGGCCGGGACGTTGCGCGTTCCGTCGAGCGAAATCGTCGGACGCGTCGAAGAACTTCTCGCGACGACGAAGAAACTCCGCAAGGAACTCGAAGCCGCGTCGAAGAAGGACGCCGTTTCGGTCGACGAACTGATTTCGAAAGCGGAAGAGGTTGCCGGTACGAAGTTTGTGACGCTCGTCGCGACCGACGCCGACGCGAACGGCCTGCGCGACGCGATCGACCAAATTCGCCGCAAGACGGAAAACGCCGCGATCTTCTTCGCGAACGTCGATTCGAAGGGCGGCAAAGTTTCGCTCATCGCCGCGGCGACGCGCAACTTGGTCGAGCGCAAATTCAGCGCCGTCGAGTGGATCAAAGCGGTCGCGTCGCACGTCCAAGGGGGCGGCGGCGGTCGTCCGGATATGGCGCAAGCGGGGGGCAAGAAGCCGGAAGGCGTTCCGGCCGCGCTCGAAGCCGCGAAGGCGTTCCTCGCTGAAAAACTCGGCTAATAAGCCTTGCCGATAAAACGGTTAAGCGTTGCGCTTGACCGTTGAAAAAAGAAAACGCCGAGCGTTTGACTCGGCGTTTTTTATTTCTTGCGCTTTTTTTTTAAGCGTTGTCGTTAAAGACGTTAAGCGTCGAGCGCGAAAACTTCCCAAGCGTCGCGGTCGGCGAACCGTCGAGCGTAACCGCGCGCCCCGACCGCCCCTTGAAAACGCCCGAGAAAATCGGCGACGTCGATTTTAAGTCCGCCGTCGATAAAGGTTTGCGTCGCCGAGTCGAAATAAAGCGCGGCGGCGGTCGCGGTCGAGTTGGGCGTTAGCTCGGCGGTCAACTGAAATCGAACGACGTTAAATTCCGGCGGCGCAAGAATTTCCCAACGCCCGCTTGCTTGATTCCAAAACGCGTTGACTCGTTCGCCGATTCGATACGGCGCGTATCGCGCAAGCTGCAAGTCGTTTAGTGTCAACGTTTGCTCAACGTTTAAACGTTCGAGAAACGTCGAATCGTAAACGCGTTGGCGAGCCGAGGCGCTCCAATTGGCGGCGCGGCGGAGTTCTTCGCGTTTGGCCGCTTCGGCTCGACCGTTCGCGACGGTGGAAAACGCCGTGTAAACCGGCGCGGCTTCAAAACTAAGCGCTGATTCGTAAAGCGTTTGACCGTCGCGAGTAAAAGCGAAGAATTCCGGCGCTTGCGTCGCTTGGAAAACGCGGATTTTTAAACGTCCGCCCTCCGAGAGCCGGAACGCCGCCCCGTCTTGCTCGAACGCCCAAGGCCCGTTCGCGTCGACGCGACGAAATGAAGCGCCGCGCGACGTAAAACCCGAAGTCGCGCTTTCTAACGAGAGTGTCGACATATTAAAATCTCCGACGTTTAAAACGTGTCGCGTGATGAACAATCCAAAAAACGAAGATAAGAAGCAAATGTTAACTTTTGTTAAACTGAGTTTTACGTTTGAACGAAAAGCGCGGCGTGGTCGGCGGAACGATAAAGCGGCGACCCGGCGGCGTTGACGAGGCGCTCCCAAGTTCCGGTCGATTCGCGATAAAAATCGTTCCAACCGCGAGTCGCGCCGTTCGTTTCGATGCGTTTTTCGCGAAAGATAAACCGAATTTGCCAAGTGTACGCGACGGCGCCCGCGTCGATTTCGCCGTTGAAAATTTTATTCGCTTCGGCGCCTTCGAAGAGGAGCGTGCCGGCCGCGTAACCAAGAAAACGGTTGGAATTGACCGAGCCTTGCATTTCGCTAATCTTTTCCCAAGGCGGGTTTACGACGTTCGACCAAACGAGCTGATGCTCGATCGTCGGAATTCGTTTGACGAGTTGCAGATCGTCGGGAACGGGAGCCGTCGCGTCGTCGCGCCAACGCCAACCGCGCGTCGAAATCGGCGTCGATTCGCCGCAAGCGACCATTTTGTAGGTAAGGCTCGTCCCGGAATCAATGAGCGGCGAGTCGTTGCGGTCGACGGAAGTTGTTTCGGCGCGGTAAGATACGGTCGCTTTGGCGAAAGAGCCGTATTCGCCGAGCGTCGACGCGGGGCGAGCGATTTTCGAGACGTCGAGCGAACTCGGTTCGAACGGTTCGAACGCGATTTGGCTGACGTAAACTCCCGGTTTGCCGGGATATGCGAGTCGCGACGTCGGCCCGGAAATCGGCGCTTCGGACGACGGCGGAACGAGCGATTCGTCTTCTTCGTCGCTTGGCGTCAGCGACTCGCAGGCGTAAAGTCGGTCGCCGAGAAAGTAACGGGCGAACGCGTCGCGCTGTTCCCAAGGCACGATGAACGTTCGGGTTGCGGAAAAGGAGTCGAGCGAGTATTTTTCTTGCGGCGAGCCTGGAAGCTCTTGAATTTGAATCGCCATTTTAAAACTTTCGCGTTGTAATTGACGGTTTGATAATAGTTTGCCGTCGTTCGTCTAAGAGCGCGACGGCGTTGAAACGTTACTTTTGCGCGGGACGCGTCCAAGTCGCGTCGACGCCTTGACGTTTTTTCGCGACCAAAACGCCCCAGTCGGACAGCGGATCCGGAAAGCGATAACTTTCCGTTTCATAACGGGTTTCGTCGCGAAGAACGACGACGTCGCGAGGGTGAACGGACGTCGCGGTTTTTACCCAAAAAACGATTTCGTCGACAAGCGTCGCCGCCGGAAAGGTTTCGGTGTTGACGCTCGACGTTTTGCGACTTCGAACGATCGCCGGAACGTCGGTCGCGAGCGTTTCAAAACCGCCGGAACGCAGCGGACGAAGAAGGGCGATCGCGTCGGCTTCGTCGGGGAAAAGAAGCTCGCGAAAGCATTGACAGGAAAGAAGTTGAAGCGACGGAGAAATCGACGTTTTCGCAATTGTCCAAACTTGCGACTCGGCGTCGCGGATTTTGTCGCCGCGTCGAAGCGTTAAGGCGCGCGCGTCGAGCGGCAAACGCCAAACGACGGAAATCCGCGGCGGTAAATCGTTGGTTTCGTTAGCGTTGGAGAATTGGCGCG
>JAFYVO010000008.1 GCA_017549085.1 Thermoguttaceae bacterium | reverse complement strand
TGGGACTCGACGCGCTTTACCGATTCGCGCAGCTCGCGCCGTTGCGACCGCCTTTTCGACTCGCGCCCGCGCTTCGACGAAGCCGGGGGGCCGGAACGGTTCGAAGAGGAGTTCGCGCGCTTTATGTCGTCGCCGTCCGAATGGAGCGGATACGGTCGGACGAAATCGGCGCTTTACCGTCAAAACGCCGACCAATACGTCGCGTTCGGCGACAACAGCGGATTCAGCCAAGACAGCCGCCTTTGGACGACGAACTCCGTTCCGCATTACGTCGACCGCAAATATTTGATCGGCAAAGCGTTTTGCGTTTACTGGCCGCACGGGGAGCCGTTGCCGGTTCTCGGTTGGCATTTTTGGCCGAATTTCGACAAGATGCGCCGCGTCGACTGAGCGTTTTGCGAAATTTGCGCGAAGTTTGACGATAAGCGCGGTTTTAACGCTTGGAGCGTTGCTTAAAGCGACGACGCCGACAAAGCGGACGCGACGTTCGGGCGAACGCCCCGAGCGTCGCGTTGGAGCGCGAAAATTTTTTCCTTTTTTCTCGGACGCCGAAATCTTTCGCGTCGCGTCGTTCGTCTTTTTAACGGAGGGCGCGGCGAGCAAGCGGTTGCGGCGACGCGATTTGAACGGATGTTTTTAACGTTAATCAATCAATGACGACGACAACCAAGAAACGACGCTTCGTCTTTTCGGGCGACGGTTTGGCGGCGCGAACGCCCGCGGAGCGGAAGCTGGAGGACGTGTTCACTCGCTTCGAGCCGGAGTTGTTGGGGACGCTCCAACATTTGTTGGGGAACCCCGACGACGCTCGCGACGCGTTGCAAGAGGGATTTGTTCGCTGTTGGAAGAAGCGGGACGCGCTCGACGAAATCGCGAACTTGCGCGCTTGGGTCTTCCGCGTCGCGTACAACGTCGGGCTCGACTTGCTGAAGAGCGGTTGGCGTCGGCGGCGGAAGGCGGTCGCCGTCGAAGAACTCGAACCGGCGGCGCGCGACGGCGAACCGGAGGAACGGGCGCTCGAACGAGAACGGCTCGCCGCGTTGCGCGACGCGGTTCGACGGCTCGAAGGGAAGGAAAAGGACGTCTTCCTGTTGCGTCAAAACGGCGCGCTGACGTACGAGCAAATCGCGCAGGCGACCGGTCTTCCGCTCGGAACGGTCAAAACGGCGATGCGGCGCGCGTTGGCGAAGTTGCGAACGACGGACGAAATTAGCGCGTTGCGCGTCGAAGAGCAAGGCGGCGAGCGTCGGCAAGAAGGAAGCGAGACGAAGGAAAAAGGCCGAGAAAACGCGACGGCGGACGGCGAAACGAACGCGGAAAGCGTCGCGACGGAGGCGGAACAATGAAGAGCAATTTTTCCGAACAAGAATTGAAGGAGCGAACGCTCGAGCTGTTGTACGGCCTGCTTGAAGAGGACGAAGCGGAGGAACTGCGCCGTTTGATCGCCTCCGACGCGACCGCCGCCCGAATTTTCGACGAAGCGCGCGAGCGCGCCGACCGGTTTGCGCGCGCCGCTCGTTGCGAAGCGACGCCGGAAGAGGAAGTCGACGAAACGGCGGCGAAAAACGTCGCGGTCGAAGCGGCTCCGTTCGACGGCGGCGCGTCTTTGGCGCTCGACTCGGCCTTGGGCGGCGCTTTCTTGTCGCCGAACGTCGGAGCGGAGGCGGCGGACGCGGCGAACGGAACCGAATCGGAGGACGAGTCGAGCGGCTCGAACCGAAAGCGGGCGAAACGTCGCTTGAAATTGTTGCGGAAATTGAAAACGGCATCAAAAAACGAGAGCGCCGAAAGCGGCGTTAAAAACGGCGGACGCGGCAAATTGGAGAAGAGACGGCGCGAAGAAGCGAGTAAACCGGCGAACGCCGCGCGTCCGGCGTCGGCGCGTTTCCGATTCGGTTCGAAGGAGCGCGTCGACGGCGAAAGCGGTTGGGCGACGGTCGGACGTACGGCGAGCGGCGAAAGCGGTCGGCGGTCGACGGCGCGTCGGCTGTTGGCGCGTCTTCCGAAACCGACGCTCTTTCAAAACCTTATTATCGCGTTGGCGGTCGTCGCGCTCTCGACGGCGGGCGCTTTTTGGGCGCAAGAGTCGGCGTTGCAAGCGCGTTTTCAGGACGATTTCCGCATTCAAATCGCGGCGCCGCGAACGTTGGCGCGCGGCGAGTCTCAAGCGATTTCGGCGACGACGACCGCGCCGAACGGGAAACCGCGTCGCGTTCCGATTCGGTTCGCTTTTTCGGACGCGGAGACCGGGGCGCCGTTGCTCGCGCATACCGAGAGCGGCGACGCGAGCGGCGTCGCGCGCTTTAAGATTCCGGACGTCTCCGACTTTCCGGCGCGAACCCTTTTGACGATTTCCGCCGGCGAACGAGAAAAAGAAACGTTTGAAACGATTTTAACGATCGTCGACGCGCCAAAAAGGGGCGAGGTCGCGAGCGCGACGGCGCGTTTCGCCGCGTCGGAAACGGTCGGCGAAATTCCCCCTTTAAGGTTGAGCGCTCGCAAGTCGACCGCTCTCGAAGCGCCGAAGGCGATGAGGGCGAGCGTTGCGCCGTCGGCGGCGACGCCGGAGGACGCGGACGTTGAAACGGAACGGGAGCCCGGGCGGAGTTTGCCGGGGACGCCGGACGCGTCGTCGATGAGCGGCGATATGACGATGGACGCGATGGGGCCTCCGACGTTGATTTCGAAGAACGACGGTGCGATGGGCGCGCCGATGGACGGCGGTATGTCGATGGGCGGCAATACGATGGGAGCGTCGACGGGCGCGCCGACGTTGGAGCCGGAGGCGGCGAGCGAGGAAGCGCGAAAGGAAACGGTTGCGCTCGCGCTTGCCGATCGCGAGGCTCCTAAGTTTGACCGCGCGCCCGCCGACGGCGCGGAACCTCTTGCGTTTGACGATGAAAAGCGCGCCGACGTCTCGTTCTCGTTAAGCCGAAGAAACTCGGCGTCCAACGATAAAAAAGAGACGACGGCCGACGGCGCGAAACCGGCGTTCAATTTCGCGGTCGCTTTAAACGACGAAGAGCCGACGGAAGTCGCCGGAATGAACGCAAGGATCGCGACGGCTCCGTC
>JAFYVO010000092.1 GCA_017549085.1 Thermoguttaceae bacterium | reverse complement strand
CGACCGCCTTGTACATCCCTTGCGTTACCGGCGTTTCGAGCGTCCAAAAGCCGCGCGTCAGCGTTACCTTATGCGGCGTCTCTCGAAACGCCCAAAATCCCGCTTCGCTCGCCGGACTCCCCATCGTAAACGTTCCGGGCGGGCAATACCGAAACGGAAACTCGACGCCTTTAATCGTCAACGTTTTGCGCGTCCCCGCCGCCGGATTTGCGTCCCAAGCGACGTTTTCGCTCTTACCGCAAGCCATTGTTATTTCTCCCGTTAAAAAACGCCGCTGGTTGAAAATCGTTTCCGCTCGGTCGCTCGACGCGTTCGAAGCGTCGCGAAATTTTCGTCGCGAGCGGTCGAAACGCTCCGCAGAACGCGACGCCGTTTAACCGTTATTGTCGATAAGCGGGAACGCTTGTCAAGAAAAAAGTCGGCGGTTCGAGAAATTTCGCGCGATTTTCCCCAAAAAGCCCCAAAAAAAACGCCGAAACGGTTAAAAAACAACCGTTTCGACGTTCGTTCGAGCGCCGAGCCGACGTGAGAACGCTCGGCGGCGCCAATTACTCGGCGGATTTTTCGGCGTTACTCGACCGACTTTTCGCCGGTCTCCGCTTCTTGCGCGGCGGCGTCCCGTTCAAGATAAACGGTCAAGACGGCGATATCGGCGGGCGTAATCCCCGGAACGCGGCTCGCTTGGCCGAGGTCGGTCGGGCGGATTTTTTCGAGCTTCTCTTGCGCTTCGGCGCGGAGGTTCGTCAAGCCCCGGAAGCGGAAAGTCGCCGGGATTTTGCGGGCGTCCCAACGTCGGCGCGCGGCGATTTCCCGCTCTTGACGCTCGATGTAACCGGCGTACTTCGCGTCGACGCAAACCTCTTCCGCGACCTCCTCCGAAACCGCCGCCAACTCCGGAATCCGCGCGACCACCTCGCTCCACTCCGTTTCCGGACGGCGCAAAAACTTCAAAATCGACCCGTTCGAGTCGAACGTCGTTTCGAGCTTTTCGAACGTCTCGCGAATCGCCCGCTCTTTCGCTTCGAACCGCGCCCAACGCTCGTCGTCGATCAGCCCCAACTTGCGCCCGAGCGGCGTCAAGCGGCGGTCGGCGTTGTCGGCGCGGAGCAAAAGACGGTACTCCGCCCGCGACGTGAACATCCGGTACGGCTCGTCGACGCCGCGCGTCGTCAAGTCGTCGAGCATAACGCCGGTATACGCCTCTTCGCGAGTCGGAACGAGCGGCGCCAAGTCGGACGACAGCGACGCCGCCGCGTTCGCTCCGGCGATCAGGCCCTGCGCGCCCGCCTCTTCGTACCCGGTCGTCCCGTTGATTTGCCCGGCGAAAAAGAGGCCGCGCACCCGCTTCGTTTCGAGCGTTTGACGCAACTGACTCGGCGGCGCGTAATCGTACTCGATGGCGTAAGCGTAACGCATAATCTGCGCGTTTTCAAGACCTTCGATCATTCGAATCATCTCGTCCTGAATCGCGCGCGGAAAACTCGTCGACAAACCGTTAATGTAAATTTCGTTCGTCGTCCGACTCTCCGGTTCGAGGAAGAGCTGGTGCCGCTCTTTGTCGCCGAAACGGTCGATTTTCGTCTCGATCGACGGGCAGTAACGCGGGCCGGTCGAGTTGATTTGGCCGCTGTACATCGGCGCGAGCGACATATTATCGCGCAAAAATTGGTGCAGTTTCGGGTTCGTCCAAGTCGTCCAACACGCGAGCTGGTCGACGTTGAGTTTTCCCGTCATGAAGGAGAACGGACGCGGGTTTTCGTCGCCGGGTTGAATTTCGAGACGCGAATAATCGATCGTCTTCCCGTTCAGCCGCGCCGGAGTGCCGGTTTTGAAGCGCAAGAGCTGAATCCCGACCTTTTCGATCGAGTCGCTAATCGCGTTCGCGGGCGCCTCGCCCATCCGACCGCCGGGCGTCAGTTGCGTCCCGAAGTGCAGGACGCCGCGCATAAAGGTGCCGCAAGCCAACACGACCGCCTTGGCGCGGTAAATCGTGTCGCCGTCGACGCGAACGCCGACGATTTGGAACGCGTCGGCGCCGTTTTCGTCCGGCCCGGTCGCCGTCGGCTCGACTTCGAGCGCGATCACCCGTTCCTGACGGAGCGCGAGGTTCGGCGTTTCCTCGACGATTCGCTTGACCTCGTCCTGATAAAGCCGCTTGTCCGCCTGCGCTCGCGGGCCGCGCATCGCCGGGCCCTTGCGAACGTTCAACATCCGGAACTGCAAGCCGGTCGCGTCGATCGCCCGCCCCATCGCCCCGCCGAGCGCGTCGATTTCCCGAACGATGTGCCCCTTGCCGACGCCGCCAATCGCCGGGTTGCAACTCATCTGCGCGACCGTGTCGAGGTTTCCCGTCAAAAGCGCCGTCTTCGCGCCCATTCGCGCCGCCGCGAGGGCCGCTTCCGTTCCGGCGTGCCCGGCGCCGACGACGATCACGTCGAAATCGTAAAGAGCCGCGTCCGCGTTCGCCCAATTCGTCATATTTCCGCTTTCGCTATTTTCTCTATTTTATCGTTTTTTTCTAATATAAGCGAACGCTTCGAACCGCTCGAAACGCTCGTCCGCCCGAAAAAAAACGACGCGACGTTCGAAACGCCGCGCCGCTTCCTTTAGTCGCCGCCGTTAGTAAAGGTTCGCGGGAACGGCGACCGCTTCGCTCAATTTTCCGCCGTGCAACACGACCCAAAGGCGGTCGTCGTCTTGACGCAAGACGACAATATCGGCTTCGATTTTAACGACTTCCGCGTCGACGGACCCGATTTGCATTCGGTCGCCTTCCTTCAAGGTAATCGTTCGATCCTCGGTTTCAACGCGCCAACGCGAAAATCGGTTAACTCTCCCTTTTTCGTCGCTCACTTCCGGCGTCCCGGTCAAGCGCGCGTGATCGGCGGAGTCGATCCCGGCGCGAACGGCGCGGAAAAATTGCGCTTCGGCGAAAGGCTCGTAAGCCGCCAACGGGCCGGACGCGAGAACGCGAGTCGGCGTCGTTTCAAGCGGAAGTTTGTCCGTTTTCGGATAATTGGCGAATTTTGCGAGGGTTTCGGCGGTCGCCTTCTCCGTTTCGTTCGTCGCGGCCGTCGGATCGCGCCGCTCTTTATAACCGACCGTCATCGTTTCGATCGTCATACGGACGTCAAGGAGATCGGAGCTTTCGATCGGCTTTAAGTCGAGCGCGGTGATCCGGTGCAAAAACGGCGTCCAATAAAACTCGAACAAGAATTGCGTCAAGTCGGCGGTCGAAGCCTGCGCTTGGACGGAAAACTCTTGCGTCGCGGTTTGCGTCGCGCGATTCGAAACGTAACGCCCGGCTTTCGTCAACGGCTCGGTCAAATTGCAGAACTCGAGCATTTGGTCGAGCCAAATTTGATATTCGACGCTCGCGCTTTGCCGATTCGTCGGCATCGAAAGCGCGTACGTCGAAGCGTAATTCGCCGCCGTTCGGTCGAAATTTTCGGCGTTTTTCTTGCAGGTTTCGATATACGCTCCTAATTGCGCTTTTTGTTGCGCGATCTCGGCGCGCGGTTTTTGATACGCTTTCTTATAAAACGCGTACGCTCCGCCGGCGGCGCCGACGCTCAAAGCCGTTAACAAGACGCAGATTTTTCCAAGATTCCCCATCGATCAAGCCTCCGTCCCAACGGTTTGCGAACGTTCCAACGCGACGCTCGGCGCGCCTTCCGCCTGCGGTTGTTCCGCCGCCGGAGCCGGGGCCGCCGGTTGTTCCGCCGCCGGAGCCGGGG
>JAFYVO010000091.1 GCA_017549085.1 Thermoguttaceae bacterium | reverse complement strand
GGTAATCCGCTGACGACCGACTTGGCCGGGAACGCGCGTTTCAGCGGAAGTTTCGTCGATCTCGGCGCTTACGAGTATCGGTCGTCGACGCCAATTGTCGCGCCGGAAGCGACCGGAACGATCGCCGACGTCTCCGCGGCGTTCGGCAAAACGGTCAAAATCGACTTGACGAAATATTTCAGCGAAGGCGATTGGACGTACTCCGTTCAATTCGCGACCGACGCCTCCGACGCGCTGGCCGCCGAGCCGGTCGTCGAAAACGGCGTCCTGAAACTGACCTTCGTCGACGAAGCGACCTACCTCGAAGAAATCGAAATCAAAGACGGGCAAAAGACCGTTCAAACGTACAAAGGCTTGACGCTCGACTTGAGCGACGTCGGGCTCGTCGTTACCGCGTCGACCGCCGACGGAAGCGCTTCCGCCGACTCGAACGCCTTCAACGTCGGTTTGGCCGAACGCTACTCGGCGCGCGTTACCGCCGTCTTGACCGAAATGAGTTCCGACGACGCTTGGGACAAATATAAAGCGAATAAAAGAGGCGGCCCTTACGGCGCCGACGCGGTCCCGGAAAGCGAAACGTTCGAAGTCGCCGCCGGTTCCCCGATTTCGCTCCAAATTTGGGCCGAAGACTTCGCTTCGTTGCGCGGTTTGACCCTGCAAAGCAACGACTCGTACACCTTTATTTTGCGCTTGGAAAACGCGACGCTCGACCTCGAAGACCTTTACGAGGACGACGGGTTCTATTCCGAATATTACGACTCGTTCCTCCACTCGGTGAAAACCTCCCAAGACGGCGGGTACTCGGACTTGCAAGCGAACGAATACTGGATTTCGTTCGGTTACAACTTCCTTGAAGACGAACACGGCGTTTCGAAAACGGCGACGCTCCTCGCCAGCCTCCCGCTCGTCCCGACCGGCGACGGCCCCGTCTCCGCGACGCTCGAAGCGAGTTGGTACCCGCAAGACAATACGCTGCGCCGTCGTTTCGACGACGAATCGCATTCCGTCGACGCGTCGCAAGTCGAGTTTGTCAACGCGACGACCGCCGCGACTTCCGCCGCCGTCTCGAACGCCGAAATCGCCGCCGCCGAAACGACCGAAACCCGCGCCGCCGTTCTCCGCGACGTTTTGCTCGCGAACAACGTCGCCGGCGGAGAGGGCGTCGTTTACGTCGCCGCTTCGTCGAGCGCCGCGCTCCTCGTCAACGCGACCGTCGTCGACAACGACGCCGCCGTCGCCGCGTTCGTTTCCGCCGCGAACGGTTCGCAAGCCGTCGACTCGATCTTCGTCGGGAACGGCCTCGCGGTCTCCGGCGTCGAACTCCAAACCGTCTTGACCGACGACGGAGCCGAAGGCGCGATCGCTTACGACGCGTCGAAACCGCTCTTCGCCGACGCGGAAAACGGCGACTACTCCCTCGCGAAAAACGCTCAAGTTATCGACCTCGCGACCGGAACGACCGCGTCCAAAACCGACTTGGCGGGCGCCGACCGCGTTTCCGGGGCCGCCGCCGACCTCGGCGCTTACGAATATCAAGGCGTCGCGCCGTCCGCTCCGGTCGACGTTGCGTTCGGCTCCTACGACGCCGCGAACCAAAGCGCGACGCTGACCTGGACCGACGTCGCCGACGAAACCGGCTACCGCGTCGAAGTCAAAAACGCCGACGGCTCCTGGACGCTCGTCGAAACCCTCGCCGCCGACGCGACTTCCTACGACGCGACCGACTTGGCCGCGAACGCGACTTACGAGTACCGCGTTACGGCGTTCAACAACTTCGGCGCTTCCGACGCCGTCGTCGCGACCGTCTCGACGCTGATCGCCCCGACCGCGCCGACCGGCTTGGTCTTCACGAACTACGACGCGGCCAACGCGCGACTGACGATGAAATGGGTCGATAACGCCGACAACGAATCGATTTACGTCGCCGTCGCGCTCGTCGGTTCCCAAAACTGGAAAACGGAAAAACTGGACGCCGACGCGACCGGATGCGTTTTCACCTCGGTCGACCCGAGCAAGAGCTACGTCTTCCGCGTTTACGCTTCGAACGCCGCGGGCGACTCCGATTATATCGAAGCGACCTTCAACGCTTCGACCGACGTGTTGACCGGTCTTAGCTTCTCGACCGACGCGCCGAAAGTCGGCGAAGAATTGGCGATTACGGTCGCTCCGACGACGGCGAACGTCGCGCTCCAATGGTTCCGCGTCGACGCCGACGGAAGCGAAACCGCGATCGAAGGCGCGACCGCCGCGACCTACGTTCCGACGACCGCCGACCTCGGTTTTACGCTGAAAGTCGTCGCGACCGGTCTCAACGCCGCTTACGCCTCGACCGTTTCCGCGTCGACCGGCGCCGTCGAAGAAAAATTGACGGCTCCGGCGGCACCGACCGACGTCGCGTTTGGCGCTTACGACGCCGATTCGCAAAGCGCGACGCTGACTTGGACTGACGTCGCCGACAACGAAACGGGTTATCGAGTTGAAGCGAAAGTCGACGGCTCTTGGTCGGTCGTCGCGACGCTCGCGGCGGACGCGACTTCCTACGTCGCCGAAGATTTGGCGGCGGGCGCGACTTACGAGTACCGGGTCTTGGCGTTCAACGCCGCGGGCGACTCCGTCGCGGTCGAAGCGTCGATCGCGACTCCGAAACCGTTGACGGTTCCGGCGGCTCCGAAGAACGTCGCGTTCGGCGCTTACGACGCCGATTCGCAAAGCGCGACGCTGACTTGGACTGACGTTGCCGACAACGAAACGGGTTATCGAGTTG
>JAFYVO010000090.1 GCA_017549085.1 Thermoguttaceae bacterium | reverse complement strand
GCAATATTGGACGCCGCCAAACGCTTACGGCGTCGGGGATTGCATGCCGTTTTACGTCGACGGCGTCTTCCACTTTATGTACCTTCTCGACAAGGGCCGACACGGCGCGAAAAACGGCTTCGGCGCGCACCAATGGATTCAAGCGACGTCGACCGACCTGAAAAACTGGACGCACCGCCCCTTCGTCGTCCCGATCGACCGCCAAAACGAAGGCTCGATCTGCACCGGCTGCGTTTTCCATCATAAAGGCGTTTATTACGCGTTTTACGCCAACCGCGCCGTCGAGTATGAAACCCCGGACGGCGAAAAGCGGCGCTCTTACGGTCTCCTCTGTTTGGCGACCAGCAAAGACGGAATCCATTTTGAGAAAAAGGGTTACGACCCGATTCTCGTCCTGCCGGACGGCTACTCTTGGGGGACGCGCGACCCGCAGGTCTTCCAAGACCCGACCGACGGAACGTTCCATATGTATATTACGACGTCGTATCGCGGCAAAGGCTGTTGGGCGCACGCGACGTCGCAAGACCTTGAAAATTGGACGCTTACCGACCCGATTTACGCGCACCTCCCGGGCGAGCCGGAGTGCCCCGACTGGTTCCGTTGGGGGGACGATTATTACGTCGTCGCGAACCATCTCAACGGTTATTACAAGACGTCAAAGTCGCCGACCGGCCCTTGGGAAGTTCCGAACGCGCCGAACGTGTTAATGCCGGGAATCGTCAACGTTCCGCAGACGGCGGCCTTTAAAGACGGTCGTCGCTTGGTTTGCGGTTGGAGTCGCGAGCGCGGATTCGGCGGGAGCGCGGTTTTTCACGAGCTAATCCGCTTCGACGACGGGACGCTCGGCGAAAAATTCGTTCCGGAAATGATTCCGGAAACGGACGCGCCGGTCGTTTCGGAAAGCGAAATCGCCGAATCGGAACGCGTTTGGTCGTCGATCCCAAGCCGTTGTCGCTTAACATTTTCGCTCGTCTTCGAACCGAAGCGCGTCGACACGTTGCACGACGTCGTTTTCACGTACGCCGACGGCAAAGAACTGCGCGTCGCGTTTTCGGAACGCGCCGTTTATCTCGGCGGCTTCAAAATTGAGCGCGTCGACCTGTCGAGCGGCGCCCTCGACTTCGACTGCGTTCTAACGTCCAATTTGATCGACATTTGCGTCGACGACCAACGAACGTTGACGGCGGATCTTCCGGCGGCGTCGGAGCGTTCGTTAGCGCTTGTCAACAACGCCGGCGACGCGGTCAAAGTGAAATCGCTCGAAATCGCGCCGTTAAAGAAATAGCCGTTAACACGTTTATCGGCGCGACGTTAGCGTTTCGCCGATTAACGAAAACGTCAAGAAAACAAAAGGGCGACACGTTGTCAAACGCGTCGTCCTTTTTCAACGTTTCACGCCGTCGCGCAAACGCCGACGACGCGCAATCGTTTATTTTTCAACCGCTTACTTCGCGGTCGTTTCGAACGTATAAACGCCGGAACCGACTTCGAAAACGGCGGCGTCCGAACGCGCTTCGTCGACGCGGCGCGCGAAATCGCCCCCGACCGTCGCGGCGCATTGTTGCGTTTTCGCGTCGCAAGGCACGACGACGCAAGCGCTTGCGTTCGGCGGAACGACGACGTTCAACGTCAGTTTCGTTCGTTCGTCGTTCCAGCGCCACTCGGAAACGATCTCGCCGTACGGCGATTCGACGACGCCGCGCGCCCACGTCAGCGGTTCGCGCCCCGGCGCCGCAATCTCGTTCAAACCGCATTTCGGTTCGACGACAAAGCGTTTGAAACCAACGCCTTCCGGCGCGACGCTCGCAACGACGACGTCCGGCGCGCCCGCCAATTTAATCCCGGCGAGCGATTGGAAGAACCACGCCGAAATGTCGCCGAACATAATGTGATTCAGCGACGAGCCCTTCGTGTCGCCCCACGTTTCCCACAGCGTCCCGGCGCCGTTGCGAATCCAATGCGCGTAGGACGGCGTTTCTTCTTGCAGCGCCATCGCCAGCGCGACGTCGTGCCGCCCGCCTTCGCTAAGCGTTCTCAACACGTACTTTGCGCCGAGAATCCCGACGTCGATACGACCGTCGGCTTTTTCGACCGCTTTCAAAAGTCGTTCGAAAACCGCCGCTTGTTCCGCCAGGGATAAACCGGCCGCGACGCCTTGGTGAATCGGGCACGATTGCGCGGTAATACTTTCGACCGAGTACGCGCCGTCGCCTTTGTAAATCGTCGCGTTGTAAGACTTGCGAATCTTTTCAGCCAACGCGGAATATTTTTCGAAATCGGCGTCTTTCCCGAGAATCTTCGCCGTTTGCGCGACGATTTTCGCGTCGAGATAATAGTACCCGGTCGACGTAACGTCCGCCGGCGTCGTCGTTTTCGCCGGACACCAGTCGCTAAGACCGTGCGCGACGATTCCCGTCGGCAGTTCGCGCGACGTCACGTAATCTACGTATTTTTTCATCGCGTCGAACGAATTTTCGAGAACGCGAACGTCGCCGCGATAAACGTACAGATACCACGGAATCATTACGAGCGCGGAGTCCCACGCCGGGCCGTTCCCCCACGGATAGCCCCATTCGCCGGTCGGCACGATCCCCGGCAGGTTCCCGTCGGCCTTTTGCTCGTCGCAAAGGTCGCCGACCCACTTTTCGTAACCGACGGTATTTTCCCAGTTATACATCGCCAATTCGGCGGCGAGTTGCGCGTCGCCCGTCCAACCGTTCTTTTCGCGATGCGGGCAGTCGGTCGGGTAACCCGCGACGTAGTTGCTCCGATACGAGTTGAGCGTCCACTGTTGAATCGTGTTCAGGAGTTCGTTCGACGATTCGAACGAGCCCGCCGACGCGAAGTCGGTGTTGACGACGCAGATCGTAAAGTCTTCCGGTTTCGGCGCTTGACGCAAGCCGACGACTTCGATGAATTGGAAACCGTTGTAGGTGAAGCGCGGTTCGAACGTTTCGTCGTCGCCGCCGTTGCAGAAATAGAAGTCGGTTTGGAAGCCGCCCTTATACCCGGTCAGGTTCTCGGGCGTTCCCTCCATAAAGTGCAGGTCGATATCGGAACGCTCGATCGCGCCCTTGCCGTCGACGCGCTCCGAATAACGGAAACGCACGACGTCCCCCGCCTCTTGCCCGGCGAGTTTGATTCGCGCCCAACCGGCGACGTTACGTCCCGCGTCGACGACCCAAACGCCCGGCGCGACTTCTTTAACGCTTTTCGCGGCAAAGGCTTCCGTTACTCGCGACGGCGCGACGTTCTGCGCGGTAATCCGTTCGTCCGCAATCGGCGCGTCGACGACGACGGCGTTCCCCAAGATTTCGCGCTTCCAACGCCCGTCGACGATTTCGCCTTGACGGATGCAGTCGAAAACGACCGGGCTGGTCGAGTACGTCCAGCTCGAGTCGGTCGCGACCGTTTGCGACGTCCCGTCTTCGAAAACGAGTTCAAGTTGCGCCCGAACGCGCGGGAAATCCCGCCAAGGCGCCGCGTCGAAGTTCCAAGTAACGATCGAGCGGACGTCGTACCAACCGTGCCCGAGCGCAAACGCCAACTCGCGTTCTTTCGCCGAATTTTGCGCGGCGTTTTGGAAGCGATCGGTAACGTCGAACACGTTGTAAAGGCAGCGGCGGTCGTATCTTGTGAACGCCGGAAGCAGAACCGCGTCGCCGATTTTTTCGCCGTCGAGGTAAGCCTCGAACGTTCCCGGCGCGCAAACGGCCAGCGTCGCCGACTTAACTTTCTTCGCGACTTCGAACGACTTTTGGAAAAACGGCGAAAGAGTTTCGGTTCGGCGACGCAACTTGCCCCAAGGCCCGGCGTCGGCGTCGGCGTATCGCACTTTCGCGGCGCTCCAAGCGGCGGACGACGCGGCGTCAAATTCGAGTCCGTTCCAGCCCTCGGTCGGTTCGAGCGACGCGAGCCAATCGGTTCCGGTCGCGAACGCAACGACGGTTTCCGCCGGAACGCCGAAACGGTTCGGCGTCGCTAAGTTCTTCGGCGCGTTCGACTTATCGAGCGCCTTCACTTCCAGTTTCGCGATCAGCGCGCTCGGGCGAGCCTTGCCGTTTCCGAATTTCGTCCCGGTATTGTTCTTCGAATCGTTCGAAACGGCGACCGCGACGACGTTCTTCCCGGCGCGCAGATACGACGAGACGTCGATCGAACGAAGTTGGTCCGGATTGAACGCCATCCCGATCGTAAAGCCGACTTTTTCGCCGTTTACGTAAAGATCGCACTTTTGGTCGGCGGCGTAATAGAGCGTCGCGACGAGGTTCTTCGCCTCGAAGTCGCTCGCCGGACGGTCGACGACGAACTCGCGACGGAAATACTCCGGCGCAAACCCTTGCGGCGTCTCGGTTTCCTTCTCCGACGCGATCCAAGCGGCGCCGGTCAAATCGACGTTCGGGCGAACCGCTTCCGGTTGGCCGATCCATTCGCCGCGCCAATCCGCCGGATCGACGACGCCTTGCAACCAAGTCGCCGGTTCGCTCCAAGCGCTCGCGACGTCGGCGCCGTCCCAAACCCGCACCTTCCAATAATAACGTTGCAACGACCGCAGCGGCGCGCCGTCATATTCGACAAAAACCGAAGAATCGGACGCGACTTTCCCGCTGTCCCAAAGGTCGCCTTCGTTCGCCGCGAGCTTTTCCGCCGCCGAAGCGACCAAAATTTGATACGCCGTTTGCGTTAGCGCGTAACCTTGACCGCCGCTAACGTCTTTAGACTTCCAACTCAACCGCGGTTTCGCCGTTCCGACGCCGACCGGGTTCGCGTTCGTTTCGACCGTCGTTCCAAACGGTTGCAACGTCGACGTTTCCGCCGCGTCGACGCCGGACGTCGACAGCGTCGCCGCCGCCAAAAACGCCAACGTCAACGCCGCGTTTTTT
>JAFYVO010000089.1 GCA_017549085.1 Thermoguttaceae bacterium | reverse complement strand
GGCGTGCGTCGGTTTGAAAGCGGGCGAAACGTTCGTCGACTCGATTATGAACGGCGGTTTGGTTTGGGTCGGTCTCGGCGTTATCATCACCGTTTTGCCGTTGATGATCGTCGGCCCGTTGGCGTATAAAGTCTTCAAAGTCGACTACTTCACGCTGATGGGCGTTATGTCCGGTTCGATGACGGACCCGCCGGCGCTGGCGTATTCGTCGAACGCCGTCGGCAACGACCGTCCGTCGATCGGTTACTCGACGGTTTACCCGTTGACGATGTTCCTGCGTATTATGACGGCGCAACTCCTGATCATCTTCTTCGCCGCCTAACGCGAGCGAAGCGGAGGCGAGAGCCGTTCGCGCCGTTCCCTAACCCGCCGACGAACAAGCGTTTAGCGTTTTAAGTCGGCGAGCGCGGAACAAGAAACGAAAAAGCGGAAGCGACGTTTTCGGTCGTTTCCGCTTTTTTATTGGGCGCCCTTGCCCCGCTTTTCCCGGCGTTCCGGCGTTATTCGTCGACGCGAAACCGTTACATTGCGTCGTCCGACTTCGTCATTTCGACCGGGAAGGCGGAAGTCAGCGCGTCGCAAAGGGTTGCGTTTTTCGCTTCGAGAGGCGTTCCTTTAAATTTAGCGCGCTTCGAAAGGAGCGATTGCGACAAAACGACGCGTTGCGGTTCCGGGCGTTGCGACAACCACTCGACGAGAGTCTTGAGCGCGGCGTCGGACGCTTCGCCTTCGTCGGCGTCGTAATATTCGAGTTGCAAACGAGTTAGCGTTATCTCGTCGCGCAACGTCGACGGCGCGAACTCCGCATCGAGCTTGCGCCAACCGTCGACGGTTATAGGATTATTAGGCGTCGACGGTTTACGATTACCGGGACGTATAAAATCCCAAGGCGAAAATGGAAAAAAGTCAAACCAAAGATAATTCGTCAATATCGCCGGATTCTCGGAACCATTGGCTTGCCAAGCGACTTTATTCCCTCGTACGACGCGCGGCAACAGGTTGCAACGCTTGGTTTTAGAAAGCCATCGTCGAAGTAACGCCGTTTCGTTTTCCGGACGCGGTTTGACGACGACAGGCAATCGCCCTTCGACTCGACAGTCAAACGATTCCTCGCCGTTAATCGGTTTCATATGACGAACATAGACTGTTGATTTAACATTTAAGTCGCAAGAAACCGAAGTTTGCGCAAGTTTTTTTTCCAACGCGCTATAAAACGGTTCGTCAAAATCTTCGAGCGGCGGAAGCTCGACGACGCAACGCTGCCAAAGGGCGCGTTCGCCCGGCGCCAATGTTACGAGCGGCGGAATAATAAAAACATCTACGGGATATTGTTTCTCGAAGTAACAACGCGCTTCCTCGTCAGGAATTTCGTTTGACGTAATTGAAAAACAAATAGGATCGTTAACTTCCCTCGTTGTGTGATACGACGCGAACGTTTGAGGCGTCGGCGAGATGTTTTCCAGATAAGCGACTATGTAAACTGGGTCGCCAAAACGAATTACATTTGGGAAAAGTTCGACGGTAACGCGAAACGGCGGTTGCGCGTCAGACGACGCGGGTAACGTTTGTAGACTATTTGTCGCCTCGTCGACGCCGTTTTGAGAGTTAACCGTAACGACGAATTCGGTCGACGCAACCTCGCCCGGCGTTTCAACGAACTGCGCCGGCGAAGCGGGATATAAGAAGGTAAAGAAGAAGTAAATCACAATAAGCACGCTAAAACTTACGAAGAATATGCGTCGCTT
The DNA here is from genome assembly GCA_017549085.1 of Thermoguttaceae bacterium. Taxonomy (GTDB): domain Bacteria; phylum Planctomycetota; class Planctomycetia; order Pirellulales; family Thermoguttaceae; genus RUG369. The sequence continues at coordinate 3,088 of JAFYVO010000089.1, read as the reverse complement.
AACGCTTGTATGACTCGGATTATGCGTCATATGAAACCCACCTTTTGGTATTGCTAAGCCCAACTAATCCATCAACGACGGTTGCGTCAATATCTGGATTATTTGCAACAGTTCCGTTGTAAAATTTTTTATTACGGTAAAATCGTTATAATGAATAGTATCCATTATCGTCTCGCAATATAACGCTGTCTCCGATTCATTCGGATTAAAATCGCATAGTCCGAGAGCATGGCCAATTTCGTGCAACAATATTGTGGTCTTAGCCGTTTCAAGAATACTGCTCGCGACATATTGCTCAATACTTTGATTAAACATAAAAATAGTATTGCCTTCGCGATAATGTCCACCCAAAGCTGTAGAATCGTTTAAAGAAAAGGCGTCGATTGAACCTTCGATTATCACTTTAACACAACGAAAACCCGGCGTCAAGTTTTCTCTTGAAAAAAACTAAAAAAAATCCAGAATCGTCGCCCGACGCAAACTCCGCCGTTATTAAGGTTGGACAACGGGCGTCCTACCTCGAGCGATCTAGGACGACGGGCGTCCCGCCTCAAAAGCGCGACAGAGCGTCAACAAAACGACGCAATATCGCAAGACACGGCTAAAAAACGACGTCGCAAACCCAAGCGTCAACGCGACACAACGTCGTTAAAGAACGCGGCGGTTTGATTGGCGACATTTTGAAACGAATAACGTTCGAGGCGTTCCTTGGCGGTTTGTGCGAACGTTTGCGCGTAAGCGTCGTCGTTCCAAAGCGTTGCGATTGCGTCGACCCAAGGCGCGACTTCGTCCGGCGTCGGAATCGCTCGCGTCGACGGCGTGTAACTTTGCGGAACGTCGAGCGCGACGCCCCAACCTTCGACGACTTCCGGGAGCGCGCCGCGATTCGAGCAAACGACCGGGATTCCGTTGAGCCCCGCTTCGACCGCGACGCGCCCGAACGACTCGGCGCAAAGGGACGGCGCCAACAAAATTCGCGTTTGGCGATAAAATTCGCGCGGGTCGTCGACCTGTTGTAGCGCGTAAAGATTCGCAAGGGTTCGCGCTTCCGGCGACGTTGCGAAAGTCGTTATTTTAGAACGACTTTCAACGACGAGAATCGGGATTTCCGGGAAGCGGCGCTCGAGTTCGCGGGCGATTCCGACGAAGAAATAGCGCCCCTTTTCCGGCGACGGGTTGACGAACGTCAAAAAGCGGCGCGAATTGTCGGCGACGCGGAACTTCAAATCGTCGATAAGCGGCGGAATTACGTCGGTTGCGACGTCGAGTTTTTGGCGGTAAAACGACTTTGCGAACTCGGACGGAACGACGATACGGTCGAACTCGGCGAAGAGGTCGCGGCGGTTGTACGCGAAATTGCAGAGGTAAAAGACGGGCGCGGCGCCGAAATTTTTCGCGATTTTGGCCGCCGGAAGCGCCGCCCAACAACCGCCGTAAGTCAAGTAAACGTTCGGCTTGTTTGTTTGACATTCGTCGAGCAAAAGTTTAAGGAGGAGTTCGCCGGAAGGTCGCGACAAAGCGCCGCGCGGCAAAGCTCGCGACGCGGCGTCGTCCGCAAAAAAGACGGTCGCTTCGATTCCGTCGTCGAGGAAACGGACGAGGCGAAACTCGACGCTTCGCCCGGCGAGAACGGCGCGTTTTCGTTCGACGGTCGGCGTTATGTTACGCCGATTCAATGTCGCGTAAAATGAGTTTTCGTCGACTGTTGCGTCGTCAAAGAGCGAACCGCATAGAACGCGAACCCGCCAACCGCGACGCGCGAGTTCGCGAAGAACCTCGCGCGCTGAAATCGCCGCTCCGCTCCCTTGGTCGAGGTAGTTGTGAAAAGACGAAAAAAGCAAACTCGGCGGCATTGGGGCAATCTTAAACGTTAGAATTTAACAGGTTCTCGGCTCTTGACGTCGGTTAACGCGCCGCGATTCGTTTAACGAACGGTTCAACGCGTTTTATTCGACGGCTCTCGCGGAGGCAAACACTCTTTCGCGATTTCGCCTAAAGTCAGCGGACGCGCGCTTTGAAGACCGTCGGCGTCGTAAGGTCGGGAGGTCCCGCCGAAACTGGCGCGTTGGCACGCGAACCAAAATTCGCGCAACGCGATCGCGTGCAGCCCTTTTTCGGCTTGCGGGTCGATATGCTCTAAACGCTCGACCATCGTGAGGAAAAGATCCAACTTTTTCGCGTAGCGACGAGTTTCGGCTTCCTCTTCGTCCGTCTCGTGGGCCTTAAAATACCGTTCGACGTGCCATTCGGGCAGATCGATCGCAAAGAGTTCGTCGACTTCGGCGACGCGCGCTCGACAGTCGGCCTCCCAAGCGCGTTTCGTTTCCTCAAGGTCGAGGTCAAGCGCTTCAAAGGCGACTTCCTCGCTTCCGACGCAAGATTCGATAAGTCGGTTCCAACGGTCTTCCGTCGCTTGCTCGAGACGATATTCGCGGACGAGCGGCGGGATAAAGTTGGGGCAACGGCTGTATTTACCGCGGATATATTCGAATTGCGTTCGCGCTATCGGTTCGTTCGCCTCCGAAAGTTTCCTAGGGCCATAATAAGGATAGGTTACCATTTCATGCCCAAAAAACGCCGCGGGAAAAAGGTAGGGAACTTTTCTCCTACCCTTGGGGCCTAAACGCAAAAACGTCGTGTCTACTTCCTTCAGTTGTGGTTCCTTCAGTTGACAAGTTGTGGAATATCGGAAGAGCGTTTGGCGTCCGTCGAAGGGGACGCCGCGCGGCGGAGTGGGAAATCGCAACGAATAACTGTAAAGGTCGCGCAGGAAATGGGAATAGGTTTGCGCTTTTCGCCAAGCGTAAATCGCGGTCAGGACAAGCGCGCGTTCTTTGGGCGACAGGGTCGCAAACGTAGCGACGCATTCTTCGATCTCGTTGGGCGTCGCGTAACAGGCGGCGGTTTTGAACCGATAAAAAACGAGATAGCGTTCGAACGTCAAGTCGTAACACAATCCCCAGCCGACGCGTCTTCCGTTCTCATTTTTGACGGCGAATATCAAGTTGGTCGGAAAGACGTCCATTTGCGCGGCTTCGGTTCGAATCGCTTGCAGAAGCGCGCCGTTTTCCGTCGCTTCAAGAACGGC
>JAFYVO010000088.1 GCA_017549085.1 Thermoguttaceae bacterium | reverse complement strand
GCGGGAACGTCTTCCGGGCGTTTGCCGTCGGGTAAAAAGTTCGCGAAACAATGACGACCGCGCGCCTTGACGTGTTCCGCGTCAAGAAATTTTGCGCGACTAACAGCGCCGCGCGACGCATTGGGCGGCAATACGGCGTAAAGCGCGCCATTGACGAGCGTCGCCCCAAGGCCCGGCATATTGGAACAGAATCCGATTAAATCGCTAAACAAATCGCTCGGGTCGTAACGCCAATCTCCGCCGTCGGCATAAGATTTTATTCTGTTTTCTTCGCTCCCCAAACGCCGCTCAACGTTTCGGAGATTTGCGATCTTAACGATCGCAGGTATTGAGTTAACCCAATCGTAATCGCAATCAAAAGCAATGTGATTTCCTTGAATATAAGCGTTTAGGGCCGTCGCATAATCGTCGGCCTCTAGAAAAATCGTCGCGTCGACGCGTTTCCCTTTTTCGAAGTTCAGTATCGCTACAAGGACTTCGCCGTATGGGCGACTCGTTTTGTCTCGTTCCATTCCCAGTAGGCCCCGTATCTCTGCAATTACGCCTTGCCGCAAGAAGTCTTCTTCGTTTGCCGTTCGCGCCAAAACCCATCGTTCAAATCGCTCGACGTTCGGGCGTCGCCAGTGCGCCAACGTTTCGTCGATCGAAAGCTCGTAATACTCCGCATAACGTAGAACGGCGGCAGTCATCAGCCCGCCATATTTCTCGTCGTGTTTTTTGGGGAGAAGTATTTCGGCGTAGCTCTTTTCTTTCGGCGGTCTCCGGAAAATAGCGACGTCGTCCCAAAACTCAGAAAACTCCTCCCAGCCTTCGCGACGTAAGAGAACTCCGATAGCTTTAGAATCGAATTGCCCGGCAATCGCGGCGTCGGGATGTTTTGTTTCTCTTGGCATTCCACAACCTAACTTAATGCGCGCGCAATTTCAAAGAGACCGCCTGCAACGCTTTTCTATTTAGAAACTTTCGGCTCTCCGGGCCTGCGAGGCGGCCACGAACGATCGACAATCCGGAAGTTTCGCAAGACGTCTTCTTCCGTCAGTTTTTGCCATTCGTCTGTCTCCGCGTCGAAAGCGACGTCGCAGTCGAGTTTAAGAGCGCGCATTGCAATATCGGCGACGTCTTGCTCGGTGAAGTCGGTTTCAATATCCAACGTGCTTGGCGCAAAGCCGTAGAGGCGCAGAACAATTCGCCAAACCGTCAGCTCATCGTCAATAATTCCATACGGCGTCGTTAGACCCTTTACTTGCCCTGTGAAGGTGTATAAACGTTTCGTCTCCAATATATTTCTTCCCCCGTTTCTTCTTCGGCAACTTCCTCGCGATCGTCTCGTCGTCGACGTTCGTCGCGTTTCAGCCGCGATCTTACAACGAATAACGAAGCGGCTTTTGTTCGCCCGGCGACTTTGACAACGTTTTAATTCTAAATTTCACAGATTTCTCGTCCTCGTTTTACAAGGTCTTCCGCGATTCGCAGTCGCTTAATTTTGTATACCAAAGCAAGTTCGGAATCGCCTTGAACAAGTTCGCCCTCGGCGACGACGGGCAAGCTCCATAAATGCGCCAGCGTCGCGACGCAATAACAATCGGCGTCGAGCCGAACGACCGCTTCGACTTTCGATCTTGCCGAGGAGTCGAACGACAGCCCGGCGATCCCATAAGGTCTTTCTTCTTTGGTTTTGCCCTCGCGACCAAGACCGTAAACGCGAGCAAGAAGTCTTCCTCTTAACATCGTTACTCCTTTTCATCGTTTTTAAAAAAGGCCTCGCGTCGAATGTCCCGACGTAATTGCCCAATCCTTAGCGACGTCGACGGAACCGTTAGCCATCTCAAAGTAAATCTTTTCAACATTCCCTTCGCAAGCTAACCCCCGGAAGCGCTTGTTGAGTACGCACCAGCGGCAAATCGCCTCTTGCGCTTCTTCGACAAGTCCCAAAGAACCTAGCCATATTTCGAGAAAAGGACGGCAGTCGCGCCAGCACATCGGGCAATTTCGAAGGGCGAGGACAAAGTGGAAGTATACGGCTCTGCGATCGTCGTCGCCTTCTCCGACGTGAATAGACAAGTTGCTATCTCCCGTCTCGGACAATGTTTTGTAAAGCTCGCAAATATCCGTCGCCCAATTTTTCTCTAATACGGCGAAGACGGTGAAACGAATCGCCGGTTCGCCGTCGACGGCGGCGGCGTTTTCGAAATAACCTAATCGATTGCGCAGGGAATCGACGGAAAGTTTAGGCAAGTCGGAGAGTTTTTCATCGTCGTTAAACGCCTCGATCAAATCCTTGACGCGTTTCGCGGCGCAATAATTCACCCAAGTCGCGTTAAGCGGGTTTACGCATCCCGGCGCCGTGTGCGTCGCTAATTCGAAAGTAATTCTTGGCGAAGACGGCGCGTTTTCGCCCGGATGTTCGCGGACGTCGAAAACCCACATTGCGTCGCGTTCGACCGAGTACCCTCCCGCCTCTTCGACGGCGAAGGCGGCGAACGCGTTGCGCATAAGTTTCTTGAACGTGTCGTAACGGAGAGTCATTTTCTTGCGTTCTTCGGCGAACGCGGCGACGTCCTCCGGCGTAGTCCTGGCTTGTAACATCGTTTATCTTTCCTTAAACTAATGGATTAGCTGTCGTCGATCGTAGATTGTTCAACGTTTGCCTTACAACCCTCTCCAAAACGTTCTCTCAAATACCGGAACGAATTCTCTTAACTCGTTCGACGCGATAAGCTCTCGCGATCTTTTGGAACCATATTGTCCGCAGAATTCCGCAAACGATCGCTTCTTGAAAAACTGCGCTTGGTTCGCCCACCGCGCGACGTCGACGTAAAGAGCGCGGAAAGCGTCGCTTGTCAGCCATTCGTGTCTCATAACATACGGTAATATCCCGTACTCCGACACGATTTCGATTCTTTTGAATAAACTATCCAACTCTTCTTCGTCGCGGGCGTAAAAACCCGTCAAGAGAAACGCTCGCGTCTGCTTGTCGCAATGATCGCGAAGAATCTTGGCTCCGCGTCGAAACTCGCGTTCGTCTTTAAGGCGGTCAAACGCAACGTACAGATCGCCGTAGGTTTTCGATTCGGCCAACGTTCTCGCTTTATCGGGCGACGTCAAGCGAATATCGAGCCCCTGCTTAAACGCAAACGCCTTGCCCGTTCCGTTTAACTCGTCGAAAATTTCACGCCAATCTTTGCAAGCGAAAATGTTGTCGTCGAGTAAGAAAACGTAGGGGCGCGACGCGTCGAGGAATTCCGAGACCGGAGACCAACGCTCCGACTTGGTCTTCGCTCGGTTAACGCAAAACGAACATTGCCGAAAGCAGCCGCGCGACGTAAACCCGATCGACGCCTTGGTATACGCGTCGCGAACCTTGGAACGTTTCGGGCTTAACGTTTTCACGAACGGCGCGTACAGATCGTAAAACGGTTTGCAATGTTCGACTTCCGACGGAAGCGATTTAGCGGCGAATAAGTTAAACCCGGTTCCTCCGAGTTCGCTCCGGTCGTCGAAACGTCTAAGCCATTCCGGAGCTTTCGACGCCGTGAACACCTTAGAAACTAAAAGTTTATCGCGGTCTTCGGCGTCGGCGGAAGTAAGACAAAGTTTAACGTCGACGCCGCGTTCGCGATAAAATCCGGCCAGTT
>JAFYVO010000087.1 GCA_017549085.1 Thermoguttaceae bacterium | reverse complement strand
GGGAGCGCCGACGTTACGAAGCGCAAAACGCCGCCGCGACCGGAGCCGGGAACGCCGACGCGAAACCCGCGGTCGGAACGCCGACGTCGCCGGTTCTTTACGTTCCGACCGCGTTTCCGACGGTCGACCCTTATGAAACGCGTTTCGACGAGATCGCTCGCCGTCGCCGCGTTTCGACCGAAGCGGTTCGCCTAAACGCCGCGCTTCCGCTCCTTTACGAAGCGACGCAAAGTCGAGCCGAGCAAGCGCGGGGCGAATGGAACAACCTGAACGCGGCGTTCGTCGCGACCGAAACGACCGAAACGGCCCTCTTCGCGGCGCTCGACCGTTACTTCGGCGCGTCGCGCGAAATGTTGGCGGCGGCGACCCGATACAACCAAGGAATCGCCGCTTACGTCGCCGAAACGGTTCCCGGAACGTTGCGGGGCGCCGCGTTGTTAAAGACGTTGAACCAGCGTCCGGTCGCCGCCGCGACGCCGACGGAAGGGAAAACGCCCGTCGCGCCGTCGACCGTCGTTCGCAAGACGTTCGCTCCCGAACCGCCGGTCGCTTCGGCGGCTTACGTCGCGCCCGCCGTCGTTTCCGCGCCCGCGGTCGCGCCGACGTCGTTCGTCGAACCCGCGCTGAAACCGGACTTAACGCCGACGCCCGGCGCGCGTCTCGAACCGGCGGAACCGCTCCCGTCGACCCCGGAAGAATCGGCGGCCCCGGCGGAAGCTCTTCCGTCGACCCCGGAAGAATCGGCGATCCCGGCGAAGCCCGCCGCGTCCGGCCCGTCGACGATCGTCGTTACCGGTTATGAACAGCCCGTCGCGCCGCCTTCGTCCGTCCCCCCCGCCGCGTCCGAGGAACCCGCGCCGACCGACGCCGCGTCCGGAACGCCGTCCGCCGCGTTCTTCGTCGGGCGAATCGTTCGCGGACAAGCGCCGGAAACGTCGGAGAGCGCGCCCGTTTCGACGCCGCAACCCGCCCAAAGCGCTCAAACTGCCCAAACGGCGCCGACTGCGGCGCCCGACGTCGCGCGCCGCCGCGTCGACGAAACGGTCGCCGCGCTTTTCGCGACGTCGAAACCGGAACCGAGCCCGAACGGCGGCGACGCCGGGCCGCTCGAAGTCGCGACGTCGCTTCGCTCCGTTTTGGAACGCGTCGCGCCCGCCGAACGCGCCGCGACCGTTCGCGCTTATTGGCGACTGCAAGAAGCGTCCGCTCGCGTCGCGGTCGAATCGACGACGGCGAAAGCGATAACGCAAGCGTTTAACGAACTTAACGCAAAAGCGAACGGTTCGGAAGCCGCGCGACTTTACCTTGCCGCCGCGCTCGGGGCGCAAGCTCGCGTCGCCGAAGCGCGAATCGTTAAGCGCGACGCTCAAATCGCGTTGATGCGGCGAACGCGTTGGGCGCTTGGGCAAGGTTGGCCGATTCCGTCGACGCTTCCTTTCGTCGGCGCGACGTACCGTCTCGAAACGCCGTCGACGACGAGTCCGACGCTCGCGCTCGAAGGCGCCGTTATTCCGGAAAATTTGAAAGCGATCGAAACGCTCGGCGCCGCGTTCGGCCCTCCGCCGACCCTCTGCTCGTTCGACGTTCCGCCGTCGTCCGCCGCCGACCCGCTCGTTCCGCTCGCGACGCTCGAAAAGAAACGCGAAGCGCTCCTCCTTTTTGCTGAACTCGTTGTCGCGACGAACGTTGCGATCGCCGAATATGTCGCGAGCTATCCCGCCGGGTTGGTTTCGACCGACCGTTTCGTCGACGCCCTCGTCGGCCCCGGAAAATAAAACGGGAGGAAAATGACGATTTTGTCGGTTTTTTGTTAAACGCGGGGGCGGCGCCGGACGATAAATAAAGAGGACGGCGCGCCGACGACGGACGCCGCGACGCTTCGGCGAACCCTCGCCGACGTCGAACAAATGAAAACGCGCCCGCCGCTCGGGATAAGCGGCGACGGCAGGGAAGCTCGGCGCGGTTTTAACGAAGGATGCGACTATGCTTGTTCAACGACGTTTTATTCTCGCCGCTTGCGCGCTTTTGACGACGCTCGTTTGCTCGGCCGGATGCGCCGGCGCTTTTATGATGCCGTTCTATCTCATCAACGGCACCGACGCGCCCGCGGTCTTCGCCGACCAAATGAAAGAGATTCCGAAAGAATCGAAAATGGTCGTCATTTGCCGTTCGAACTTGAACCTTTTCGGCCAATCGAACCCGAACGCCGACTTGGCGACGAGTATTACTTACGTCGTTTCGAACAACATTAAAGGGAAGAAAAAGAAGAAGCTCGAATGGATTCCGTACGAACGCGTCGAAGAAATGTTCGACGAAGAAGCGTTTAAGTCGGAAAGTTTCGAGAAGATGGGCGCGAAGCTCGGCGCGGACTACGTCATCGGCGTCGAAGTCGACGCGTTCGAAATTCACCATTCGACCCAATTTTACCAAGGGAACGCCAAAGCGCTCGTCCGTTTGATCGACGTGAAAACCGGCGACACCCTCGCGCGGCAGGCGACGCCGAACTTCGCGTATCCGCCGACGCCGATTCCGAAATCGGAATACCAAGAAATCGAGTTCCAAAAGACGTTTACCGTCAAGTTCGCGCAAAAGATTTCGACCTTCTTCTGCCCGTACGACCCGCACGACGAGTACGCGCTCGACAGCGATTTCGCTAATCGTTAATATTTCGAACTTTAAAGCGGTTTCCGTTC
>JAFYVO010000086.1 GCA_017549085.1 Thermoguttaceae bacterium | reverse complement strand
GCCGCGAACTTCGCCAACCGCTCGTTTCGCTCCGACGTCTTCAAGTTCCGGGAAACCGCGAACGCCGGAACGCCTCGTTCCCGAAAGAGCGCCGCCAATTCCTCGGCGCATTTCACGGACGCGCAAAAAACAACGGTTCTTTTAGCGCCGACGTTTTCGAGCCAAACGTCGACAATCAAACGATTTCGCTCGACGACGCAAATCTTGTCGTCGAGTTCGCGGACGTTGTAGCGAACGCCGTTGAACCGCACGTTCGAAATATCGATATTCGTTTTGACGCGGAACGAACGCACCGGCGCGAGCGCTCCCACCTCGATCGCCGTTTGCATATCGAGCTTATGCGCCGTTTTTTGGAAAATTTCAAGGATATTTTCGTCGTCGGCCCGTTCCGGCGTCGCCGTTAACCCTAACGTAAACTTCGGTTTAAAGTAAGCGATGATTTTGCGATACGTCTCCGCGGTCGCGTGATGCGCTTCGTCGACGATCAAATAATCGAACTCGTCGTCGCGAAAAAGATCCAAATTCAGCGCGACGCTTTGCACGCTCCCGCAAACGACTTGCGCGTCGGTCGTTTTCTCGCCGTCGGCGAACTTTCCCGTCGTCGCTTCCGGCCAAAGGGTCTCGAAAGTCGCCCGCGCCTGCTCGATCAACTCCCGCGTATGCGCGACGAACAAAACGCGCCCGCCGACGCTTTTCGCGTCGCAAACGGCGGTCGTCGTCTTGCCGGCCCCGGTCGCGTGAAAGAGAAGCGCGATCGTTTCGCGATTTTTCCGCGCTTCTCGAAGCGCCTCCAAGGCTTCGCGCTGATGTTCGTAAAGATCCAATCCTTTGCCATTCAACGATTTACCGCGCTGCGTCGGCAAGAAATCGTCGATCGCTCGCAGCCGAGGGTCGTTCCCGATGAAAACGCGCAACTCGTCCTTCACCGCGTCGGGCGCTTGCAGAATCTGCCGCGCCGTCCAGCGAAAAACGCTCCAACCGAGCCCGATCATACTGTTTTGTTTCAGCAGGTCGTCGACGCGCTTGTCGAGCGAAACCGCCCGCGGGTGATGCGTTGCGTCGTCGTCGATTTCGATCGCGACGCGGCGACCGCGCTCTTCGAGCGCAAAGTCGGCGAAGCGCGCGTTCTGATAAATGTCGAAAAACGGGTACTGCGAATACAAAAATTCCGTTTTTTCCAGCCCGAACGTCTCCGCGAAAAGATCGATAAACCGCCCTTCAACCGCGCTTCCGGACGCCGCTTTAAAACGCCGCGTCTTGCCCCCTTCTTTCTCGTTCGCGCCTTTTTTTTCTTGTTCCAACGCGTCTTCTTGCGCCGCGTCCGTCGGCGGCGTTGTCTTACCGTTTTCCAATTGACTTCGTTTACCCGTTAGTTTGTTGATTTTACCTTGACGTCGTTCGGCGTCGCGTCGTTTGCCGTTTTTTTTTTCGCGACGCAGCGCCGCTCAATCGCTTATAACCTCTTTTAAGAAAAGCTTTAACTCGAATCCACCGCGCTCTTCTCGCTTCTTCAAGCGGATTCGTTCCAGTTCGTCGACGCCGACGCCCCGCGCCGACGCCGCCGCGTAAAGCGTCTCCAAGAGATCGGCTAACTCCGTCGTGTCGCCGCTCGCCAGATACTCGTCGAGTTCCTCTTGCAACTTCGCGTCGACCGCCGCGAGAAAATCGGCGTCGCTCAACGTCTCGACGGTCGCCCGCTTTCCGGCGCGCTCGATAATCTCCGGAATCCGGTCGCGAACCAACTTGTTAAACGTCGTCGTTTCCACCCCTCTCCTCTTAACCTTTACAAGCCCTTATTTAGCGCGACTTAAATCCAAACCAACGTTTGAAACGAGAACTTCAGCGTTCGCTTTTCGCCCGGTTTAAGCGTCGTCGTCCAACGCATTTCTTGCCGTCGATTGACGCGGTTCGCCGCGTAACCGCTTGCGGCGTCGCCGATTACCGTTATTTTCGGCGGCGCGTCGAACCCCTCGAACGACTCCGGAAGCGCGACGCCGGAGAATTGCCGACTCAGCAAAACGGTCGTTTCCTCGTCGCGATTGTTGGCGATTTCGATTTCCGCGTCGATCACCGCGACGCGAAAATGGTTCCCCCAAGGCAGAACTCGAACGTCCCGGCCCCAAAGATCGCGCCGAATTTCTTGAACGTCCTTCCAACGCAACTCGCCGTTATTCCCGGGTTTAGGCGCGTCGCTTGCCTTGCTTGCAACATTTCCGGCGGCCCTTTGCGCGGCGATTTCCGCGACCAAACCGTCGAGGTTTTCCGGCCCGTCCGAACGCGGTTCGGCCTCGTTCGTCGACGCCGCGTCGTATTCGGAACGCTCGTTTTCGACGGAGCGAACGCGAACGCTAAGCGCTTTCGTTATCGGCAGTAAGGTCGTTTCGCCGGGATTCGTCCAATAAATTGGATTTTGCCCCAAGAAACGCGCGCCGTCGACGACGGTCGTCGGGCCGGTCGTCGTCGGAAAGTCAAACGGATTCGCAAACTGCAGCGCGTCCCAAGGTTCCGAAAAGCGGCTTCCGTTCGCGACCAAGTTTTCGCCGGAAGTCGTACGACCGTAAACGCTTGCCGCGCCGTCATTTAAAAAAGCGTTCGCGTCGCGCCGCCGTCCGTTTTCGTCCCAAATATCGGCGATATCCCAGCAAACGACGCGGCGATAAGGCGCCGTTTTGCGGGCGATCGAAAAGAGCGTTCGGTCGTTTTTCGCCAACGTTTTGCGCCCGACCGCTTGCGCGAACACGTCGACGCCTTCGCCGAACGACGCCTCGTCGCCCGACGCCGCGCCAAGACCGCCGCCCGTTCCGGAAACCGTTGGAGCGACAGCGTTTAACGTCAGCGCTTGCTGCGTCAAGATCGAAGCGCCGCCTCCGCGAGCGTAAAGCCCCGACGCGCCGTTCGCGCCCGACGTAAGCGACGTAAAAAAGCCGTTTAAGTCGACGCTCGGCGCCATCGGCGAAAGCGAGTTTTGCGTCGCGATTTGCGGAAAACCGCTAAAGAGCGCGACCGGCGTTCCTTCGAAGGAGCGCCATTCGTTCGCAAGTATCGCGTTTTGCTCGATTTCGAGCGTTTTAGAGTCGAGCAAACGAACGCGATACTGCGGCGCCCAAGCCGCCCCGCGCGTCAGGTAAAAGAGCCGAATCGTCGTCGGGCCCGCTTTTTTCCCGCTTTCGTCGCTCGCCTTGACGTCGAAAATTAGTTGGGGCCGCTTTCGCCAAACGGTCGTCGGGCCTTCGCCGGGCGCGGTCGAAACAACTTTAATCGACGCCGCGTCGTTCACCCAAATCGTTTCGCCGTCGTCGGTTGCGAAGAGAACGCCGGAATCTTGCGCCGAAAACGAACTCGAAAACGCTCCGCTCCAACGCGACGCCGGATAATCGCTCGCCCCGTCGCTCGCCGTCGTCTCGTCGTCTTTTCTTCCAGTCGAAACGATT
>JAFYVO010000085.1 GCA_017549085.1 Thermoguttaceae bacterium | reverse complement strand
TACTGCTCGTCGAAGCGCAACGGAATCGAACCGTCGAACGTCGTCACGGCGTAACGGCGGCGGAACTCTTGGATTTGCCAGTCGTCGATTTGATCGTAAAGAACCAAGCCGTCGTAATTTTGGTCGGCGTCCGAAACCGACGCGTCGACGGTGAAGTTCATCTTGTGCGCCAAACCGTTCAGGTACCAAGTTCGACTCTCGACGTTCGAGTCGACCTTCCAAACCGGCAAATTCAACCGCACGCCGAGTCGACCGTACAGCCGACCGACGTCCGACGCCGTAACGCCTTGACTCCAAAAACCGTATTCGCCGAGCGCGTAAGGCGTCGCCTTCACCGGCCCGAGTTGGAACGGAGCGTCGATTTCGTGCCGCGTCGTAAAGGCGAGACCGTCCGCCGACAGCGTTCGCGTTCCGGTCGAATACGGCGAATTGCTCGTCGAGTCCGCCGCGAGTTCCCAATCGAGGTAGCGGAAGAGGTTTTTGTCCTCCGTCGCGTAAGGAATATCGGTCGCTTTGAACTGCCCGTACCCGAGGCTCGTATGTTCGTACCAAACCAAATTCGAGCCGAACAACGATTCGCCGAGCCAATAATGATCGAGGCGCGGCAGCCAGTTCGACTGCGTGTAAAAATCGTCGACGCGAATCGCTCCGGTAATCCCGAACGACTGATTATTATACGTGTTTTTCAGTTCGAAGCGCGTTTCCGGGTTCGAGTTCGTTTGCCATTCGTTCTCGAAGTATTGCGGGATAAAGTTGCGGTCGCTCGACGTTCCGGCTTGCGCCGTCAAGAGCCAACCGTCGCCGAGACAGCCGAGCGTTCCCAACTCTTGGCGATGCTTCCAAAGCGCGCGATACCGGTAGTCGCGCGGGAACGGAACCGAGCGGCGATCGAGCCCCAAGTTGTCGAGGCCTTTGTCGGAAATACCGTAAAAATTGAACGCACCGACCGCTCGCGTATCCCAATTCCAAAGGGAGTCGAGATTGTAAACGACCGTCGTTCCGTGCCCGAAACCGCGGTCGGAGAGGTAGTCGAGTTCAAGGTCCCAATCGACGCCCTTCGGCTGAACCTCCGCCAACCCCAAAAGCTGGTAAGGATTCCAGATCGTGCGAACTTGCGTCCCGAAAATGGAGTCGCTCCCGAATTTCACGTTGCGCAAATAGAACGCCCGCTCCTTAATATCGGTCGCAAACCAAGGCCAATAGAAAATCGGAACGCTCCCGACCGAAACAAGGTTGTCCTCCGCGACGACGTACTGTTCCTCGCGCGTCGCCGGTTTGCCGGTCTTGGGATCGATCGCTCGGCGCCCGGTCGCGACGTCGTACAACGGAACTCGGCGCGTTTCGGCGACGAGGGATTTAACCGACAAACGGTACGTCGGTTCCCCCATCGCGCTCGTTGAAACCCAAGCGTTCGTCGCCGTCAGCGCGTCCGGGCCGCGTTGCTCGATCTTGTCGGCGGCGATTCGCAACCAACCGTTTTCCGTCTCCGGAACCCGCGCGACCATTTCGGCGTCCAAAATGATTCCGACGCGATTCTTCACGTCGTAATACATTTGCTTGGCGTAAACGACGTTGTCCCCCTGCCGAAAAACGACGTCGCCGTCCAAATAAAGTTCGAGGTCGAGATCGGCCTCCGTTATTTTGCTCGCCGCGTTCGAAAAGTCGACGTTTTCCAACCCGACGGCCCAAATCGTCGCTTGATCGGCGGAAAGTTCAACCGCGTCTCCCATCGGCGCGCCGGAGTCGTCGACGCCTTGCACGACGATAGTGAATCCGTTCGAAACCAGCCAAACGTCCTTGCCGTCGCCGTCGGTCGACTCGCTCGAATTCGGGCGCAACTTGACGTCGGTCGCGCGGTCGTACCGTTGATAAATTTGGAAACGGCGTTTCGGAGCCGTCGCAACAAGCGTCGCTTGCTCGATATATTCCTTGACGCGCGCCGTTTCGAAGATCTCGACAAACTCGCCTTCGCCGGTTTCGCTCCACCCGACGCCGATTTCGCCGTCTTTTCCGTCGACGCTCGTTTCGCTCGACGCGTTCGCGGAGGCGGAGGCGGCGCTTCCAACGCTTTCGTCATTTTGCCTATTTTCGCTATTTTCGCTTTTTTTAACGTCGTTCCCGACGTTCGGCGCCTCGACGCGAACCGTCTCTTTCGCTCGAAAATAGATTTCTTCCGGCGCGAGCTGCCCTTCGCCCGGCGTCGCGATGCGCAAATCGATCCCGCCGAACGTTCGGAACGTTCCGAACCAAGATTCCCCCTTCGCCTTCGCTTCGACGAAACTCGACGACATTTCGACGCGCAACGGTCGCGTCGCGTCCTGTTCAAGATAAACGAGGAGCCGCGCCGACCCGTCCGCCGCGAACGAACGCCAAACAACCGCCGACGGAGCCGAAACGACGTCGGCGCCCTGCGAAACTCGGCAATCTCCGTAAAGGACGTAAACTTCGCCGAGTTCGTCGTCTTCCCCCTTCCAACCGAATTCGGCGGAAACCGCGATCGGCTCGTTCGACGCGACCGCTTTCGGCGCGAGAATTTTCGAATCGCCAAACGTTCGCTCTTCGAGCCGCGCCGCCAACGCTTTTTCTTCCGGCGAATGCCCAAGCAACTCGGCCCGCTCTTGCGCCAACGCCTCCTCTTGCGCGACGGCGCCGAGCCCCGCGTCAAAAACGCCGTTCGACGTAAGCGACGGATAAACGTCTTCCGCGTTCGGCGAAACGTCGTCTTGCGCATAATCGGCAAAGTCGGCAAAACCGACGTTCGGCGCGTTCCCGCTTCCGTCGTCGCTCAGCCCCAAGACGCTCCCGGAAATCGGCGCGGACGCGAGAAAATCCGTCTCCGACGCGACGCTCGGCGAACCGAAAATCGCCGCCGCGAGAACGCTCAACAAGAACGAACGAGCGCAAACGCTCCCCCGACGTCGCCGCTTTAAAGAACGACGACGCGCCCAAGGAACGTCGATCCGCCAACTTTTCTTAACGCCCGTAAATTCGTTCAAAATTCTTAGCCTAACGAAAGCGCTCGCAACGCAACTTGTTCCGTTCGACGCGTCAAAACGCCCCGCGCCGCCGTCGACGCAACAAGCTGAAAAAACAACGGGCGAAGTATACGAATAACCGCGAAACGAATCAAGCCCAAAAGAGAAAAACCGACGAAAAAGCCCGCGAAAAGAAGCAAAAAACGCGTCGTCCGGAAAGAATACCAAAACGCGTTTCAAACAAAACGCTAAAAATTCAAAAAAAGCGGAAGCGCAAGCGCGCAAGACTCGCCGCGCTCGATAAAAAAACGGCGACGCTTTTCAACGTCGCCGCTTTTTAACGGTCAATTTTCAAAGATTCGCTCGCTTCTCGCCGACGTCATAAAGGAAGCGTCGGGCGCGCCGCGCAACGTTTGCGCCGCCTCGGGATCGGCGCAAAGATAAGCGCGCCAAAAGAGGGTCGACGCGGAACCGATCGACGCTTGGTATCTCGCGTCGTTCGTTTGTTTCGTCGGAAACCGGTGTCCGCCGTATACCATATGGTCGCCCCCCTGCAAGGTGAAGTGGAAGCGGTCGACGCCGGACGCGCAATCGAACGGAATCCGACGTTGCGAGGCTTTCACGTCGCCGACGACGCCGTCGTCGTTCGTTCCGGAGAAGGTCGCCAACGGCGCGTCGATCAGCGAATAAACGACGCGTCCTTGTTGCCGTTCGCAATAAACGGGAGGCGAAAGCGCCAACGTCGCCGCGACGCGCGGATCTTTCAGCGACGGGCCGTTGTCCGGAGGGAGCTGTCCGGCGACGAGGAGCGCGGCCAAGGCGCCCAAATCGTTCCCGGCGACGCCGACGCGGTTCACGTCGAGATCGCGCCCGAGCGGGCCGTCGGCGTTTTGCGTCGTCGCGAGAAAATCGATCGCGGAACGAATCGCCAACGCGCGGTCGCGAGCCGTCCAAGAACGGCGATACGCTTCTTTCAATTCCCCCATCGGTCGCAATTTGCCGCGCCAAACGGTCTCGTCGCTCTCCGGGTGCCGCAAGCAGACGGTTACGACGCCGCGCGCCGCCCAGGCTTCGCCCAGGTACGCGAAACGTTCCGCCGAGCCGCCAAGCCCGTGCGAGTAAACGACGAGCGAAAATTTCGCGCCCGCGACCGGAGGCGCCGCCGGATAAAAAACGAGCGCCGAAATTTGCCTTCCGCGAGCGTCGCGCCAAGAGACCTCCCGACGCGCGACCGGGTACCGAACGCTCGAAACGACGGCGAACGTTTCCGGCGCCGCGACGTTCGTCGAAGCGTCGCCGCTCGTCTCGATCGGGGTTCCGAGCGGTTCCGAGTCGACGTTGTTCGCAACGTAGAGCGGCGCGATCGCGGGCTCCGACGCCGACGCTTGCGAAGTCGCGCCGTTCGCTTCCCCGACGCCGCCGAGGGAAACGGTCAAAAGAACCGTCGCCGCAAGGGACGAGGTTCGTCGGAAAATCGCGTTAAATTTGTCGTTCGGTTTCATTTTTATCGCGTTAATCAATTTTAACCGCGCTCCGTCGAGGTTTAGCCGCTCAACGCGCCGTCCATCGCGTCGACGCGTTTTACCGGAAATATCGAACCGTTCGACGAGCGAACTTTAACAAAAACGCGCCGTTTCGCCGCCTCGTCTTCCAAGAAACGACGCTGCGGCGCGCTTGTTAACGCGCCGCAACATTACTTAACGCCGCGTCAAAGTCCATCTTTGGCCGTATTCTCGCCGACGACGCAAGAATAAACGGACGAGGCGGGATTCGAACCCGCGGACGGGGAAACCGTCGCCGGTTTTCAAGACCGGTCCCTTAAACCGCTCGGGCACTCGTCCTTATTTACTTAAGGAGGAAATCAAAGCGCGCGAACGAAAACGCTCGGGCGCCCCCCCTTATTTACTTAAGGAGGAAAACAAAACGCGCGAACGAAAACGCTCGGGCGCTCCGCTTTAAAGTCCAACGC
>JAFYVO010000007.1 GCA_017549085.1 Thermoguttaceae bacterium | reverse complement strand
GGGAGAAGCGCGGGTGATTTTCGCCGCTGCTCCGTCGCAAAACGAGACGCTGGAAACGCTTGCGTCGGCGCCGGACGTCGACTGGAGCCGCGTCGTCGCGCTCCATATGGACGAATACGTCGGCTTGCCGAAGGGCTCCGAAGCGCGATTTTCGCATTACCTCAAAACGCATATTTTCGACGCGCTCCCGTTCAAGGCGGTTTACCTGCTCGACGAACAAACCGACGACGCGCCGAACGTCGAGGCGTTGCGAACGCGGTACGAAGCGATTTTGGCGGACGGCCCGATCGACGTCGTGTGCATGGGAATCGGCGAAAACGGACACGTCGCGTTCAACGACCCGCCTGTCGCGGACTTTAACGACCCTAAACGGGTGAAATTAGTCGAGTTGGACGACGCGTGCCGCCGCCAACAGGTGAACGACGGTTGCTTCCCGAACTTCGAATCGACGCCGCGCGAGGCGCTGACGCTGACCGTTCCGGCCCTGACGGCGGGGCGTCGCTTAATCTGCGCGGTTCCGGGCCCGTTGAAAGCGCCGGCGGTGCGTAAAACGTTGAGCGACGCGGTTTCGGAAGCGTGCCCGGCGACGATTCTGCGCCAAACGCCGAACGCGACGCTGTACGTCGACGCCGAGTCGTTTTCGCTCTGCGCCGACTTGGAATTTTGAGCGACGTCGAGTAGTGTGTCGACGTCGAGTCGTTGGCGTTTTGCGCCGACTTGGAAGTTGAGCGACGGCAAGTAACGCGTCGGAAAAGAACCGCTAAAACAAAAAAGCGACGTTTTCGCGTCGCTTTTTGGCGTTTCTTGCGGTAAACGACGGCGTGCTGTAACGTGAACGGCGCTCGACGGCGTTTCGCTTAACGCGGTTCTAACCGAAATCGAGCGGCGCTTTAGCGAAAGACGACTTTGCTTTCAAACGCAAGGGAGCCGAGCGTTGGCGCGGGGGACGGAAGCGCGACGGTCGTCAACGCTTTACAACCGTAAAACGCGTAGGCGCCGATTGTTTGCAAACCGTCCGGAAGCGCGACGGACGTTAACGACGAACAGTCGTAAAACGCGCTGTCGCCAATCTTTTGCAAACCGACCGGAAACTCGACGGTAGTTAGCGACGAGCAGTCGCAAAACGCGTATTGGCCGATCGCTTTCAAACCGCTCGGGAAGGCGACGGACGTTAGCGACGAACAGTCGTAAAACGCTCTGTCGCCAATCTCTTGCAAACCGTCCGGAAACGCGACGGACGTTAGCGCTTCGCAGTAGCCAAACGCGTTCTCTTGAATCGTCTCGACGCCGCGCGGAACGACGTAGGTCGTCTTGTCGGCGTCTTGTCGCAAACTTTCAAAATACGCGATAAGGGTTTTTCCGTCTTGGGAAAAGAGAACGCCGTCGATTAGCTTAAAGGTTTTAGCGGCGAGAGATACGTCGATTTTCCGCGGCGAACGTCGGTCGAACGCTCCGCCGACGACTTTTATTCCCCGAGAAAGCGCGACGGACGTTAGCGCTTCGCAACCGTAAAACGCGCCGAATCGGATCGTTTTGAAGCCTTGGGGGAACGCGATGGCGCTTAACGACGCGCAGTCGTAAAACGCGCCGGCGCCGATAGTTTTTAAACCGCTTGGGAAGGCGACGGTCGTTAGCGCTTTGCACCCGGCGAACGCTCGCCAACCGATTGATTTCAAACTGTTGGGAAACGCGACGGACGTTAACGATTCGCAATTTTCAAACGCGGAGTCGGCGACGCTTTTTAAGCCCTCCGGAAGTGCGACGGACGTTAACGACTTGCAGTTTTTGAACGCATCTTCGCCAAGTTTTTTCAAGTCGTCGGGAAACGCGACGGACGTTAGCGCTTTGCAACCGAAAAACGCGCCGTCGGCAAGAGTCTGCAAACCGTCCGGAAATGCGACGGACGTTAGCGATTCGCAGAATGCAAACGCTTGCTCGCCAATGGTTTCTAAGCTGTTTGGGAGGACGACCGAGGTTAGCGAGCGGCTCCCGGCGAACGCGCGGCTCTGAATCGAGACGACGCCGGGCGGAACGACGCAAGTTCCCGACGGCGCGTCTTGCGGCAAACTTTCGAAGTAGTCGAGCAGGACGGTTCCGTCTTTCGTTAAGAGCGCGCCGCCGACCAATTGGAAACGCTCGGAATGGGCGGAAACCTTAAATTCCTTTAAGTTGCGACATTCCTCAAACACTTTGTAACCGAGCGTTTTTAATTCGTCGGGGAGCGCGACGGACGTTAACGACTCGCATTTTTCAAACGCGCCGTCGCGAATCGTTTTTAAGGAATCGGGAAACGCGACGGACGTTAAAGAACGACAGCCGGCGAACGCGCCGTCGCCGATTGTTTTCAAACCGTTCGGCAACGCGACGGACGTTAACGAACGACAACCTGCGAACGCTGCGTCGTCGATCGTTTTTAAGCCGTTCGGAAGCGCGACGGACGTTAACGAAACGCAATTTTCGAACGCTTTGAGGTCGATCGTTTTCAAGCCGGCCGGGAATGCGACAGTTGTTAACGACTTGCATCCGGCGAACGCTTGGAAGTCGATAATTTTCAAACCGTTCGGAAGAACGACGGACGTTAGCGACTCGCGCCAAGCGAACGCTTGTTTGCCGATCGCGCGAACCGGGCGCCATACTTCATCAAGTCCTTCAAAGCCAAGCTCTGCGAATACGCGTCTGAGAACTGTGTTCTTGATAACAGCGAACTTAACGCCAGCCTTACGGAGTTCAGCACGCATTTCTGTGTCCTGAGCAACAGTAAGTCCGCGTGTAGCTACGAATACATATGTAGTAGCGCCCTTAAGTTCAGAAACGAGATCTTCAACACGCTGCTGCTTAGCTGCCAGAATTTTTTCACTGGGCATTTTGGTTTTTCCTCCTTATTTTATTTCTATTAAAGACCCCCCTGGGTAACCTGACAGGTCAAACCAAGGGGGACGAATTAATCCTTTAATAGAACTAACAGCTCCTTCCTCGGCCGGCCGTCCGTTTAACGGACATTTCAGAAATCATATTTCAATGAAATCGCCTGCTGTCTTTGGCAGGAAAGGTATTTAATTGTTAATTGATCGAAATCAAGCGAACTTCTGAGCGTTTACCTTGATTCCGGGGCCCATTGTTGTTGCTATTGAGCAATTCTTAATGTACTGGCCCTTAGCTGCTGCCGGCTTAGCCTTGATGATAGCTTCCATCAATGCCTTAACGTTCTCTTCGATCTTTTCAGCACCGAAAGAAACCTTGCCGACGGGGCAGTGAATGATGTTGGACTTGTCGAGTCTGTACTCGATCTTACCGGCCTTAACTTCGT
>JAFYVO010000084.1 GCA_017549085.1 Thermoguttaceae bacterium | reverse complement strand
CCGGAAACGATCGCGGCGCCCCGTTCGCAAGGCGTCGTCGTCAACGTTCGCCAAGCGTTTAAGAGAGCGTAACGCGGCGCCGTTCTCGCGTTGATCAGCAAAATCGGCCCTTTGCGCTCGCCTTGCGACGGCGTCCAAGCGAACGGCAGGTCTTCGCGCAACAAATCGCGAAGGTGCGGACGAGCGATCAACTCGATTTCGCCGCCCAACTGACGCGCTAAATTCAACAAACAAAGCGAACCGACGCTGATCGAAAACGCCGGTCGACCGACGGTGATCGGATAAAGATCGGCGACCTTATCGTCTTCAAATAAAATAATATGCATTAAGTTTCCTCGACGTTTTTCCCTCAAACCGCCGCTTTTTTAAAGCGCGACGTCCCGCGAGCTCTTTTCGTTTCGCGGCAAACGCCGCCGACGTTGAGCGTTTTGTCGGCGTTCTCGTTCGCCTCCGCGTTTGTTCGAGCGCCAACGCTCGTCGTCCGCGCCCCTTTATCCATTATAAAAGGAAGATTCGAAAAATCAAGAAATTTCCCGAAAAAACTTTCAAGCGGTCGTTATCCCCCCGTTTAATGCGACGAACGCGCTTGTTCTGAAAAAATTTCTTAAAAAATTGCTCGAAATCGGCTTTTTTTTCTCGACGAACGCGCTCAAATTGCGTAAAATCCCATTGAAGACCGTTGAATTGTCGCGCCGTCTCCCGACCGCGCCGTTAAAATCCGTCTAATCGCAACAAAGGACGCGCTCAATGTCAAAATCGTCGTTTGCCTATCTTGCCGCCGCGCTCGCCGGCGGTTGCTTCGCGCTTTCGCTCCAATCGCTCTCGACGTCGACGGCGCTTTTTCCGCGCCTCGCCGCTCAATCCTTAGGCGTTCGCCAAACCGCGCCTGCCGGACAAAACGATTTTGCCGATTTTGCGGACGCCTTTGACGCTTACGACGATTCGCGAACCGCCGCGACGCCCCTCTCGACGCAAATTCCGCCCCTCGCCGTCGACGCCGCTCGTTCGACCGACGACCTCGCGACGCGGTTGCGCGAATTTTCTCCGCAAGAGCGCGCGCAGATTGAAATTTACGCCAAAAACAACAAAAGCGTCGTTAACGTCGCGACCGTTACGGAAAATCAACGTTCGTTCTTCCAACAAACCTCCGAAGGTTGCGGCAGCGGAATCGTTTTAAACGCGTCCGGCGTCGTTTTGACGAACTTTCACGTCGTCGAGGACGCGAGCAAGATTGAAGTAACGCTTTTCAACGGCGAAACGTACCCGGCCCGTCCCCTCGGCGTCGACCCCAACACCGACGTCGCGCTCCTGAAAATCGACGCGCCGACTTCAAGCCTCTTCCCGATTAAGTTCGGCGATTCGTCGGGTCTTCTCGTCGGGCAAACCGTTTACGCGATCGGCAACCCGTTCGGGCTCGAGCGAACGATGACGCAAGGGATCGTTTCGAATCTGAACCGAACGATCGGAAGTCCGCAACAATTTCGCCAAATCAAAGGCGTCATTCAAGTCGACGCGGCGATCAACCCGGGGAACTCCGGCGGCGTTCTTCTCGATTCGAAGGGGCAAATGATCGGGATGAACACCGCGATCGCCAGCCGCGTCGGCGAAAGTTCCGGCGTCGGGTTTGCGATTCCGGTCAACACGATTCACCGCATCGCGTCGATTTTGCTCGAAAAAGGCGAGGTGGTGCGCGGCGACGCGGGCGTCGTTCAGGTAACCGAAACGGAAGACGGCCTTATTCCGAGCCTTATCGACGAAGACGGCGCCGCCGACCGAGCCGGTTTGCGCGGCGGAAAAGTCGTCGTTTCCTATCGCCAACGCAACGGCGTTCAATACCGAACGAGCCAAATTAAGCGTCCGGAAGAAGGGTTCGACGTTATTTTCGGCGTCAACGGCGTCCCGGTGAAGACCGGCGAAGACTTTATCACCGCCGTCGAGGAACACGCGCCGGGCGAAACGATTACCCTTAATATTTTGCGTCGCGGCCAAAAGATCAGCCTTCCCGTCGTCCTCAAATAACGCCGCCCAACCTCCCGCGTTTTCCTCGTCCCCCCATTTTAACGCGTCGTCGTCTTCCAACGGCGACGCGTTCCTCTTCCCAATCAACTCGACGCGCTTTCTCCTCTCCTCGTCAACGCCGTCGTTCTTTCTCTACTCCCCTTATTCCCCCTATTCCTCCCAACATTCCCCTCCATCTCGCCCCATCGCCGCGTTCCTTCTTCTCCATTTGCGGTCGATTTAATCGCTAAAAAGCTAAAAACTCTCGCAAAACTCGCAAACCGCTCTTGAAACGACGGCCAAAATTTGAGATAATAAGAAAAATCCCGGAGTTGAAGGCGCGTTTATGCAGTTTTTACCGTTTTTACAGAATATACCGATGATCCGACGTTTATTTTCGCGTCGTTTAACTCGCCTCTGCGCCCTAATCGCGCCCCTTTCGATTTCCGCGCCGTTTTTCTTTCCCGGTTGCGCCGGCGTTCCCTCCGAACCGTCCCCCGATTTTTCGGTCGGGACGTACAACGACGCGGCGCCGAATCCGCTTTTTGTCCAAACCGCCGACTCCGATTACCTTTGGAACGCGGTCGTCGACGTCGTCGACAATTACTTCGAAATCGAGTTTGAAACGCCGATTCGAGTTTTTGAACGAGAAACGGAAAACGGCGAACGCTTTACGTCGCGCGCCGAAGGTCGAATCGACTCCAAACCAATAATCGCCGCCGGCGTTTTGGAGCCTTGGCGCAAAGACTCCGTTACTTGCGACGACCGTTGGCTGGCGACCTTTCAAACGATTCGTCGTTCCGCGGTCGTTAGAGTCGTCCCCGACGGCGCAGGTTATCTAATTTACCTTTCCGTTTATAACGAAATTGAGGATATGAAGACGGCGATGGGAGCGACGATCGGTTTCAATCAGATTTACCTCGACGATTTTTCGCGCTTAACGCAGCCGATCGGCGAGCGCGCCGCGTCGAAAGGCTGGATTCCGATTGGGCGCGACGCCAACCTTGAGAAGCGGATGCTCGAAGAAATCGCTTGGCGTCTTGGGAACCCGCCGACGTTGTTGAATCAATCGGCTCCGCTCAAACCTTAAACCCCTTGCGACCGTCCGTTATCATTGCGACGCGCCCCTACTTCGCGACGTAAATTTCCGCAACAAAAATCAAGCAACCGGCGCGTTATTCGACTTTTCAACAAGATTTTCGTCTTTCCCCCAAACCGGAAAAGTCGCGCCTTCCCCAACCCAGACGCCGGGTTCCGCGCGCCGAACCTCGACGGCAATCGGAAAAGTCGCGCCTTGCCAACACAGAAGCCGGGTTCCGCGCGCCGAACCTCGACGGCAATCGGAAAAGTCGCGCCTTGCCAACCCAGAAGCCGGGTTCCGCGCGCCGAACCTCGACGGCAACCGGAAAAGTCGCGCCTTCCCCAACCCCGACGCCGGGTTCCGCGCCCGAACCTCGACGGCAACCGGAAAAGTCGCGCCTTGCCAACCCAGAAGCCGGGTTCCGCGCCCGAACCTCGACGGCAACCGGAAAAGTTGCGTCTTCCCCAACGCCAACGCCCTTGCCGCGCGTTATTTTCTTCCCAATTTAACGCGCTTGACAAGGGCGGGACGTTTTAGCTTTCTTTTTTGAACGAGCGTTTAATAATTTAACGTTTCGTCCTCCAAATCGACGGCGACTTCCGTCGTTTCTTCGGCGCCGCGTCGCCGCTTGCGTTCGGCGGCGGCGCGAACGGAGCGAAGTTTCAAGTGAATATTCCGAATCCGTCGGATCAAGTTCGCCTCTTCTTCAATTTCTTGTTCCAAAAGGCTCAATTCGCTCAAATATTCGTCGCTCGCCGCAAAATTATCGGTTGTTTCCCAACAATCTTCGACGATTTGTTCATACGCGCGGTCTTCAAGAGACGTAAACTCCGCTTCCCAATCGACGACGGCGGCTTTCGCCTCTTCCTCGGAAACGGCGCGATTCGCGACGCGGTCGGCGGTAAACTGCGTTTCTAAAAAGCGTTCGGAGTCGTCGCCGCGACCGTTCGCTTCGTTCCAAAGGCGCGAACCGTCGTCGTCTCCGACGATCGGTCGACGCGTTTTGGAAGTCGTTTTCGAACGCGTTTTTCCTTTTTTGGCGCGTTCGCGTCCCTCTTTTTTCCCTTCGCCGTCGTTCGGCTCGCCGCCGACGTTGAGTTCAAAAAGGAATCCGTCGTTAAAATATTCCGATTTTAACGCTTCAAAGACGCGCTCTTCCGCTTTTTGCCCGTTCATTTCGGCGGTTTCGACGTTAATTTCGCTAAATTCGCCAGTCTTATCGACCGAATCCGTCAAGTTTTCCGGCAAACTCGCGCTTACTTCGCCAATTCCTTCATCTCCCGCAATTTCCGAGCGTTCTTTCTCTTTCAACGCGTCGGCGCGTTCCCAACGGTCGCCGCGACACGTTTCCGACGCTTCGGCGTTCTCCGCTTTTTCTTCCTCGTCGACCGACGATTCCTCCTTCGCGCTTTCCCAACTCTTCAAATTTTGCAGAAGTCGCGCCTCCAAATCCGCGTCGATTTCTCCGCCGAGCGCTTCGTCGCTCAATTCTTCGTCAAATTCTTCGTCGTCGAGCGCGTCCGATTCGTCGTTTACGTCGTCATCCCAAGCGGCGTTATCGTTCGTTTCGGCGCCTCCATTTCCAAGGTCAACCTCGACGCGTTCAAAACATTCGTTATAATCAATTTTTTCGGCATTTTCCGAAGCGTTAAAATCGTTAAAACCGCCGTTATCCTCTTCGTCGTCTTCGAGCGTTCCAAACTCGACGACGTCGCCCCAATCGCTCGCCGCGTTATTCGCCTTCGACTTCGGCGGTTCGATTGGCAAATTCAACAAATGCGCCCAAGCGCGTTCGACGAGCGGCGCGTCGATCGTCCGAATTTCTACCGACTCGGTCGCAATCCGTTCCAACGCCGACAAACCGTCGTTAAAATCGTTTTGTTCCTCAAAGTCAACCAATTTTCCGTTCTCTTGCGCCGTCAAAAAGAGCGCGCGGTCGCACAACTGGTTTGCAACGCGCGGCGATCCCTTGCAGAAATCGGCGACCTTACGCTTCGCGTCGGACGTAAAGACAAATTTCCCGGCGACGCGACGCGTCTCGCAATCGATATAATCCGCAATTTCGGCGCTTTCAAACGCGTCGAGATAAGATCGCGAAACGATTCGTTGCTGAAACGGATACAACGGCGGCAAGTTCAGCCGTTCCTCCAACACGGACGTTCCGAATAACGCGACGCAAATCTGCGAAGACGCGGCGGCGCCTTGATCGACAAAAGATCGCAATTCGTCAAAGACGCGAAACGGCAAATT
>JAFYVO010000083.1 GCA_017549085.1 Thermoguttaceae bacterium | reverse complement strand
CGCACCGAAAAACGACCCGAAAAACGACCCGAAAAACGACCCGAAACAAAAAAGCCCTTTCGATCGCAAAGGACCGAAAGGGCTTTTAAGACGCCGAAGCGCCGAGAATTTCAAAACGCGTCCGTCGACGCTCGAACCGTCGTTCAAGCGCCGAGTCGGGACGTCGTTCGCCAAGCGTCGACCGCTCGACGGAAATCGGAAACGCGCCGCTCGAACGCCGAAACAAAAGTCGACGTCCGAAAACCGACGGCAAAACCGGAAACGAAATTAACGTTTCGAGAATTGCGTTCCGCGGCGAGCTTTGCGGAGACCGTACTTTTTGCGTTCGACTTCGCGAGCGTCGCGGGTGAGGAGGCTCTTTTCGCGGAGAACGGCTTCGCATTCCGGATCGAATTCTTTCAACGCGCGGGCAATGCCGAGTTTGCAAGCGTCGGCTTGACCGGTAACGCCGCCGCCGCAGACGGTGATGACGACGTCGACCGTTTCTTTTTTCTCGGTCGCGAGGAGCGGCGCGAGAACGGCGTTGCGGAGTTGTTGGGTGCGGAAGAATTCTTCGAATTCGCGATTGTTGACGCTGATGCGACCTTGGCCCGGACGAACGCGGACGCGAGCGATCGCCGTCTTGCGGCGGCCGGTGCCGAGTTTGTCGTTTTTGCCGTTGCCTTCAATAACGTAGTTGCCGCGTTTGATCATTTTATTTGTTCCTTTATCGACGGATAAGGCTTTTATTCGTTTTTAAACGCTAATATCGCCCGCTTAATTACTTTTTGATAGCCAATTCGAGCGCTTCCGGTTGTTGCGCTTGGTGCGGATGCGCGTCGCCGACGTACAGCTTAAGTTTGCTCAACATTTGAACGGCGAGCTTGTTTTTCGGAAGCATGCGGCGAACGGCTTCGCGGAGAATCATTTCCGGTTTCTTTTCGAAACGTTCGGCGGCGGATTCGCTGCGGAGGCGCGGGTAACCGGTGTTCCAGGTGTAGCGTTTGTTTTGCCATTTGCGGCCGGTGAAGACGACTTTATCGTCGTTCGTAACGATGACGAAGTCGCCGCAGTCGCAGTGCGGGGTGTACGTCGGGCGGTGTTTGCCCATCAGGATCATCGCGATATCGCTCGCGAGACGCCCAACGACCTTATCTTTCGCGTCGACGACGAACCATTTTTTTTCGATTTGACCGGGTTTGCCCATGAACGTCTTGTGTTTCATGGATTTGCCCGCATTATCCGTTTTCGTTTGTTCCAAAGTTTTGTCCATCGCGGCAACCTTTAGTTACAATAGGATTCTTATCTTCTTCTCGTCAAAAACGACGAATTTTGCTCTTGTCCAACCGAGAAACGACGCAAATAGAGCCCGACATTTGCGCGACGTCGTTCACGACGCGGCGGCGCTCAAAACTAAATCAAAAAACGACCGCGATTCCAAAGCGGAAGAGCCCGTCTTTATCGACGCGTTAATTAGAAACGTTTTAACAACGTTTCGGCGAACTGTCGTCTTGACCAACCGTCTTCTCGGACGATCGCGCACTCTTTTCGAGTCCGCGCCAAAAAGGAAACGGCGGAGGGCGCGCGTCTTCCTTTCGGTTCAAGGTTTGACGCTATTTTACACCGCAAAAAGAATTGCGCAAGGGGAAAACGTTAGAATTTTATCAAAATATTTTTATCTTTTTCCCGCTCTTCACGTCGCCGCTTCGGCCGTCGGGAGCGCGTTTTTCTCCCCTCTTTCCCTTGGCCGCTCCTCGATTTTAACGAAATTTTTCCCGTTAAAGAGTCTTTTTTGTCATTATTACTATAGCGCACCGACGCGCGCCGCTCAAAAAGGCTCTCTCGTTAGAACGACGGCGCTTCGGAAGCCTCCGCTTCTTCGTTAGAATCGACGTAATCGTCGCCGCCAACATAATAATTCAAACTGGAATTATTGTGCGTTTCCTCTCGCAATCGCGTCGCCGCCTCCCAAAGTTCGTTTTCCGGCACCTCGCGCTTTAACGGCAACTCGACATGGCAACTTTGCTCGTCGCGAATTTCGCCCGGAACGAAATTTTCGGAAAAAAAGTCAAAACCGGGCCAAAGATACCAAGGCGTGCCGGTCTTGTATTTTTTTTCCGTCGTTTCGTACCCTTCTTTGTAACATCGAATATGGTACGTTCCGGAATAAAGGAAGTTCGTCGCGATCGGCGTTTTGCCAATTTCTTTATTGTTCAGATAAACCACCGCGCCGGAAGGCTCCGACGTGATGGTCAAACGCCGACGCACGCCGTTGCAACCGCTCGCAAGCGCGAACGTCGTCGCTAAAATCGCCGCCAAAGCCGCCGTCTTCCCAATTTTCTCCAACGCTTTCATCGCCGCTATTTTTCTTAACCGTTTTATTCGATCGCGCAAGGCCGTCGTTCTAGAGCCGCGTTTTGCGCTTCAACGTTTTCGCGGCGTCTCAGTTTAACAAAATTCTCGTCGCGACGCCAGACGAAAAATCGAAAATTCCCCCCTCGCGCTTTTTTCCTCTTCCCGAACGCCGGCGCTCTTCTTCGTCATTTTTCCTAAATCTCCCAAACCTCATTTCTTTCGCCAACGCGTTAAACAACTCAAACATCTTATTCCGCGTATTTCAACAAACAACCCCGCAAAATACTCTTCGCATTTTACCCAAATTAACGCTTTAAAAAGTTATTCAAATAAAACCTCAAAACTTTAGCGAAAAATGGCAAAAATTCTAAAAAAAAGGTCGCCAAAAGAAAACGGCCCGCGTACAATAGAACGTCGGCGGTCGAGCAAGACGCTCCCCGCCCGGCGTCCCCCCCTTAGGCGATTTCTTTGCGTCGACGCTCTCCGCGCGACGCGAAACCGCCTCCCCCCCCTGCGGAACGCGCCTGTTCGCGATTTTCTTCGTTCGCTCAAACGTTCGAGCGAAAGTTGCGAACGCCCCTTGAATTCCGTCGCGCGCCGACGAAGCGAAGCGATTGCGTTTATTTTTCGCGCCCTGCGGTTACAATAAACGTTATTCGCATCCTTATTGAAAATTTGTCCTAAATTTTCTTCCGGCGTCGACGGCGACTCGGCCCGATTTCGGGCGTTTTTGGAAAAAGTTCGTTAAAATCGTCAAAATTTTAAGAAATTGCCCTTTTTCCATAAGTCGTTTCCATTGTATAATCCTTTGGCGCGATCCGCCGGGCGTCTTGTTCTTTTGAACGCGACGTCGGTCGAGCGCCGCAGCCCCTCGCAGGTTATTATGAACGTCGCCCTCGCCTCCGTTCCGCGCGCTAACGATTTTGCCGATTACACCGACGAAGAGCTTTTGGTCGAATACCGAATTTTCGCCAATCGCCGCTGTTTCGACGAACTGGATCGCCGCCATCGCGCGGATTTGACGCGTTACCTTCTCCGTCGCGTTGGAAACCGCGACGTCGCCGAAGACGTCGCTCAAGCGGCTTTTATGCGCGTTTTGCAAAAAAATTGCCAATTCGACGCGAACCAAAAATTCCGTCCTTGGCTTTACCGCATCGCGCACAACCAAGCGATCGACCTGAAACGTCGCTCGAAACGACACGACGAAGCGATCAGCCTCGACGCGTCGTCGGTCTCCGGCGATTTTTCGTCCTCGTCTTGGACCGAAACGCTTCCGAGTCGCGAACTGGATCCGATCGCGACGACCGAAAGCGCGGAAGAGGCGCAAAACGTTCGCAACGCGATCGCGCAACTGCCGGAGAGCCTGCGCCAAATTTTGGAACTCGTTTATTTCCAAGGGATGAGATATTACGAAGTCGCCGAGAACCTGCGACTCCCCCCGGCGATCCTGAAGACTCGCCTCAACAGCGCGCTGCGTCAACTTAAAGCCTTTTTCGCCCGTCAACGAACGGAGCTGGCTTTCGCGCGCTTGAACCTTGAACTGGAAAAGTGTCCGCAGGCTTAACGTTCGACGCGACGACAAGCCGACGCGGTAGAACAGCTTGTCGAGAGAAATTAAGTGGATTCCGTCGATCGCGCGACATTAATCGACTTTGCGCTGGGTCGTTTGAACGACGCCGAAACCGCCGCGCTCGCTCGCCGAGCGGAAGAAGATTCGGAGTTCGCTCAAACGCTCGAAGCGTTGCGCCGAGAACTCGCGACGCTCGACGACGTTCGCCCGTCTTCCCTTTTCCCTTTTTCGCGTCGCGCGCCGCGAACGTTCGACCTTGACGTTCGCGCGCCGTTAACGTCCGACGCGTCTCAAGCCGACGAAGCGCCCGACGATCGCGTCGTTTTCCTCAAT
>JAFYVO010000082.1 GCA_017549085.1 Thermoguttaceae bacterium | reverse complement strand
TTCCGGCGCGCTTCTCGGAAAAACTCGACGAAACCGGCGTTTTCAGTCATACGGCGTACAAC
The DNA here is from genome assembly GCA_017549085.1 of Thermoguttaceae bacterium. Taxonomy (GTDB): domain Bacteria; phylum Planctomycetota; class Planctomycetia; order Pirellulales; family Thermoguttaceae; genus RUG369. Next base: position 3,916 of record JAFYVO010000082.1, on the reverse strand, counting down.
TTCCCGGCGCTGATCGACGTTTGCGACTCCTTGGCGCTCCAAGCGATCGAGAAAGAAGGCGGTTTCGTCCGCGACGTCGACGGCGTCCCGACGTATTTCATCCCGCAAACGGAAACGAAGCCGAGCGCGCTCGCGTCCTGCGTCGCGCCGAGCGAAGAACTTCCGAGCGACCCGGCGGCGATTCGCTTTACCGAGGAAGAGTTGAAGCAAATCAAGTTCCGCGAATACTCGCTCGAAGAGTTGACGGCGAAACATTTTAACGGCTTCCAAGTTTCGCATATGGGCCCGGATATGAACCCCGGTTTCCGCGCCGAGTACCGCGGTCGCGAAAACGTCTTGATGACGCACCCGGAACTGCGCGAAATCGGCGCCGTCGTTTCGAAGACGGTCGTTCCGACGGCGAAGTCGGCGCTTCTGTTGGAAGTTTCGCACCACCAAGCGGGCGACCAGCTCGGCGATTATCTTTTGATCGTTAAACTGAACGGCGAAACGGCGAAAGAGCTTGTCGTTTCGAAGGATAGCGTCGGCGCGGACGGTTGGCTGACCGTCGAAGTTCCGCTCTCGCAAAACGCCGGAAAAGAGACGAAAATCGAAATCGTCAACCAACCGACCGGCTGGAGTTGGGAAGCGGCGTACTTCTCGAAGATTGAAGTCGTCGAAAAGTAGTTTCGGCGCAAGCGCGACGCGGCGGGCCAAGGTGCGCCGTTCGTCGCCCAACGAAAAAACGCCGTCGAGTCGGTTGGCTCGGCGGCGTTTTTGTTTTTTTAACGCTTGCTTTATTGGAGGTTAAGCGCTCAACCGATCAGCGTCGCGAGGTCGACGAGTTCTTCGCCGAGGCTGCGGGCGACGTTCGCGTTGACGCACTTGCCGTCGTAGTAGTTGACGCCCTTGGCCAGCGCCGGGTTGCGACGCGCCGCTTCTTCGAGGCCGAGGTTCGCGATTTGCAGACCGTAAATTTGCGTCGCGTTCGTGAGCGCGACCGTCGACGTGCGCGGAACGGCGCCCGGCATGTTACCGACGCAGTAGTGAACGACGCCTTCTTCGATGAAGACCGGGTCGTCGTGATACGTAACGCGCGACGTTTCGCAGCAGCCGCCTTGGTCGACCGCGACGTCGACGATGACCGCGCCGCGTTTCATCGTCTTCAAGTGTTCGCGGCGAATCAGTTTCGGGGTCGAACCGCCCGGAACGAGAACCGTCCCGACGACCAAGTCCGCTTCGGAAAGAGCGCGGGCGATGTTGCGTTCCGACGCGAACAACGTCGTGACGCCGGCGCCGAAAATGTCGTCCAAGTAAGTCAGGCGTTGGAGGCTGACGTCGATGATCGTAACTTGCGCGCCCATCCCGACCGCCGCTTTCGCCGCGTAAGTCCCGGCGATCCCGCCGCCGACGATGACGACCTTGCCGCGTTCGACGCCCGGAACGCCGCCGAGGAGAATCCCGCGACCGCCGTAAGCGCTTTCGATGTATTTCGCGCCTTCTTGAATGCTCAAACGACCGGCGATTTCCGACATCGGACGCAAACACGGAAGCCCGGTCGGCTCTTGAATCGTTTCGTAAGCGACCGCCTTAACCTTTTTCGCCGCAAGCTCTTGCGCCAAACGCGGATCCGCCGCCAAGTGGAGGTAAGTGTAAAGAATCAAGCCCGGACGCAGGAGTTCGTATTCCTCCGGAAGCGGCTCTTTCACCTTGACGAGCATATCGACCGTCGCGGCGACTTCAAGCGCCGTCGGGAGAATCTTCGCGCCGACTTCGACGTATTCTTCGTCCGGGAAAGCGGAACCTTCGCCCGCGCCGGTTTCAACGTAAACTTCGTGCCCGGCGGCGATGTAAGCGGCGGCGACGTCCGGCGTCAGCCCGACGCGGTATTCGTGTTGCTTGATTTCTTTAACGGTTCCGATTTTCATAACGCGCTCCTCTCGACGGCGGTCGAGTCGACGGTGAAAAGATAAATTGACGTTAAAACGGAGAAAATACGCAAAACGGGAAAGCGTTTCGACCCGCGTCGAACCGTTTTCCCGTCGTTTTTTTCGCCGCGACGTTATTATATTAATGACGCGGCGACGTTTGTCAAGAGTCTAAGGCGCGTTTCCGCCGACGAATCGCGACGCAAACGGCGGATTTTAACGATTCGCCCCCGATTCAGTCGAGTTTATATTGCGGAATGGCGAGGCGTTCGCCGTCTTTGAGCGCCGACATGTGCGCGACGATCCCCGGAACGGTCGTGTTGAGCGCGGTCGCGACGTCGACGATCGGGCGTTCCCCCTTCAAGACGGATTCGATAAAGTTCGAGCCGAGATAACCGTGCGACCCGCCGTGTCCGCCCGCGTCGACGTTCGGGGGAAGCGCCGGTTTGCGGAGGGAACCGAGTTTTGCGACGATTTGGCTCGCCTCGTCGTTCAGCGGTTCGAAGGACGTTTGGTAAGCGCCGATTTCGCCGCGGTTGCGTCCGGTTTCGCCGCCCCAACCGGCGCTGTCCCAACTGACGGCCATCCGCGCCGCGCCCCCTTCGCTCGTTTCAAAGAGCGCGATTTCAGCGCCGAACGGGTTGTCGTAGGGGTTCGCGCCCTGTTGGTACTCTTCGAGGTTGCTTTTGTGTCCGACGCAGGAAACCGACGTAAACGTATTGCCGGTAACGCAAGTGTAATAGGCGTTCGAGTGCGTCGGGTACCATTGCGGCGGGAGCCCGCGACGCCAATCTTTGTACCCCGGGAGCGTTCCGGCGCCGTAGTGGTAGTACTCGCCTTCGGTGTAGATCATGCGTCCGAACCCGCCCGCTTTATAGATTTTGCGCGACGCGAAAACGGCGTCGTGGTAAGCGGAAGTCTCGAACATCGCGTAAGTTAAGCCGGATGCTTTAACCGTTTCGAAGAGAAGCTCCGCGTCTTCGAGCGAACCCCAAACGGCCGGAACGGCGCAGGCGACGTGTTTGCCCGCTTTCAACGTTTTGACGACGTGATCGCAGTGGCTCGGCGCGTCGGTGGCGACGAAGACCGCTTCGATCGAATCGTCTTCGAGCATTTTTTCGAGCGATTCGTAGGTCTTTTCGCAACGGCAGGCCTTGGCGAGAGCGTCGCGGCGGTCGGCGAAGAGGTCGGAAACGGCGACGATTTCGGCGTTCGGGTGGTTTTGGAGGCCGAACTGCGCGCCGAATTGGCAAAGACCGAACCCGACGATTCCGACGCGCAGCTTGCGGTCGGTGAACGGTTTCCAAACGTTTTCTGCGTCGACGTTCGTTTGCGTTTCGTCGAACCCTTGGATTTTCGGCGCGTCCTGCGCTTTAAGGTATTGAGCGCCCGAAAGAGCGGCGAACGCGGCGGCCCCGGCTCCGGAAGCGAGGAAAGAACGACGAGAAAAACGTTGCGACATAATGAAGACTCCAAAAGCTCAACGGGTTAAGCGCGGCGACGTTCGAGAAGCCAAAGCGTCGCGGCGGTCGATTCGGTCGTTATTATAACGGCGGCGCGCGGCGATTTCAAGGAAATTTTGAGAAAATCGAAAAATTTTTTCGCCTTCCCTTTATCGGGAAAAAGCGGACAAACGGCGGCCTCCGAAGGGGAACGCGGCGAGCGCGGCGTCGGACGACAAGAAAAAACGACGCGCTCGACGGAAAATCGAGCGCGCCGTTTGAAGTCGCGTTAAAGCGCCGTTAGATTAGGCGTTTTTCTTCGCGAAGTCGACCATAAAGTCGCGGAGAGCGACGACGCCTTCGCGCGGCGTCGCGTTGCGGAGCGAGGCCGTTTGAAGTCGCGTTAAAGCGCCGTGAGATTAGGCGTTTTTTTTCGCGAAGTCGACTATAAAGTCGCGGAGAGCGACGACGCCTTCGCGCGGCGTCGCATTGTAGATCGACGCCGTTTGAAGTCGCGTTAAAGCGCCGTTAGATTAGGCGTTTTTCTTCGCGAAGTCGACCATAAAG
>JAFYVO010000081.1 GCA_017549085.1 Thermoguttaceae bacterium | reverse complement strand
GGGCCAACTCCAACATTTTCGGCGAAAGGAGCGGTTCCGAGTCGACGACCGACGCGACTTCCTTCAAGCGGAACCGTTTCTTTCCCCCATTCTCCGTATTTTCGCTCTTTTCCCCCAACGCCGGTCGCTTTTCGCGTTCGAGTCGCCGCTCGACGCCGACGCAGTAAGCGGAAACCGGCCGATTCCGCGTTCCAAGCGGAACCGTAACGCGAACGCCCGGAACAACCCGCTCCTCGAGCCGCTCCGGAACCTTATAATCGAACGTTCCGTCCGGCCCGTCCGGAAACGCGACTTCGGCGATCAAGATTTCGCGCTCGTTCTCGACCGTCTCCCAAACGGGCCGCTGGTCGTCGAAAAGGGTCGGTTGCATCGTTCGTCGTTCTCCGAAATTTGACGTTAATTAATATAAGGGCGTTTTCCCCCCTCCGCTCTTCCGATTATATCGCAATTTCGCCGCCGCCGCAAGAGTCGCCGACGCTCGGCTGTTCCGCTTCGCCTTTTTTCAGCGCTTACCGTCCGACTTTGCAAGGAAGAAACGGAATAAAATCGCCGCGAATTGAAAAAGGCTCCTTGCAATCGTCCGCCCCGTTTGGTAAAATAAGGATGATTTCGACGCGCCGCCGTCTGAATCGCCCCGCTTTGGACGTTTTTTCGTCCCTTTTCGAATTGCTAAACAATTTCCGCAACGTTTTTGGAGTTCCCGTCGATGCGTTTCGACCGTTTAGAAGGTTATTTGGTTCGTCTCCCGTTAAAAAAACCGGTTCGCGTTTCGAACGCTCCGACGGAATTTTGCGAAACCGTTCTGTTCCGCATTGAAAGCGACGGCGTCTCCGGTTGGGGCGAAGTCGCTCCGGGGAACTCCCCGATCTTGACCGACCAATGGAGCGGCGCGACGTACCTGACCGCTCGCGACGTGATCCTTCCGCTCTTGACCGAAACGAAATACGTCGACCGCGCCGAATCGTTCGCCGATATTTTCGCGTCGATCAAGGGGAACCGCCAAGCGCGCGCCGTCGCCGAAATGGCTTGGCAAGACTTGAACGCTCGGCTCCGCGGCGAACCGCTCTGGAAAACGCTCGGCGGCGAAAAGAAACCGCTGAAAGTCGGTTTGACGTTCGACCGTTTCATCGAAGAAGACGAATTTTTCAACGAATTGAAGCGCGCGACCGACGAGAATTTCGCCCGTCTGACGCTGAAAATCCGTCCGGGTTGGAACGTCCAAATCCTCAATTTCGCGCGCCTCGACACGCCGTCCTGGTTGCAGCTTCAAGTCGACGTCGAGGGCGGTCTCGACTTTGAAAAGCACTCGGACACCCTGTACCGCATGGACGATTTCTTCCTGAACTGCGTCGAGCAACCGTTGTCGGCGAAGGACTTCGTCGCGCACGCGATGCTGAAAGAGGCGATGCGGACGCCGATTTGCTTGGACGAATCGATCGAGTCGCTCGAAGACGCGGCGATGGCGTTCGACTTGGAAGCGTGCCGCGTCGTCTGCCTGAAACCGGGCCGCGTCGGCGGTCACTGGGAAGCGCGCCGCATCGCGGAGTTCGCGGCGTCGAAGGAAGTTCGCTGTTACGCCGGTTTCGACCTTCAATCGTCGCTTGGTTACCGTCATTTGGCGGCGCTCGCGTCGACGTCGAATTTTGTTTTGCCGACCGACTATCAACGTTTGGACGAAATCCTGACGTTCGATCCGTTTGCTCCGCTCGCCGCGGTCGAAACGACGCCCGCCGACGACCCGGAGAAAATGGCGCCGCCGCGTCCGTACCGCGCCGTCGAACTTTGGGACGAGCCGGGAATCGGGGCCGACCCGGATTTGGAAGGCTTGGCGCCGTACATCCTCGACAAATTTGAGTGGACGCGGTAATTTAGGCAAGTTGTAGCGCCGCGTTCCGAGCAATCGCAAAGCGGCGCCAACTCGCCCCCAAGACGACCGCGCCCAGTTGCCCCAACCGAGCAAACGAGGCAAGTTAGGCAAGCTGCGCAAGCCAACGCAATCCTTCGCGCTTATTTTCCGAGACAGCGCGCAAGCGAGGAAATTGGCGTTAAATCTCCAAATAGCGCAAACCTTAACGCCGCGTTCCGAACAACCGGAAAGCGGCGCCAACTCGCCCCCAAGCCGACCGCGCCCGGTTGCACCAACCGAGCAAACGAGGTAAGTTAGGCAAGCTACGCAAGCTAACGCAACCCTTCGCGCTTATTTTCCGAGACAGAGCGACAAGCGAGGAAATTGGCGTTAAATCTCCAAATAGCGCACCTTAACGCCGCGTTTTCCCAAGCGCGCCGCGTCGTCCCCAAGATCGAGAGCGAAAAACGTTAAAAACGCCGTCGCTCCCCCTTGTCGAAACGGCGAAACGCGTTAAAATAGTAGCGACTTGTTGAAAATTCGGCGAAACGAGTTTTTCCGTTATTTAAGCGTGAAATTGTTTCGCCGTTCGACGACGCGCCCGTAGCTCAATTGGATAGAGCAGCGGACTTCTAATCCGCAGGTTGAGGGTTCGATTCCCCCCGGGCGTGCTAAAAGCTATATAAATAAAAGACTTACGAATACTAGTACCCCGTATAGTACCCCGGCGGGAAAAAAGGAAAAGAGAAAAAACAACTAATAAAAAATAAATATATTATAATAGTGTTATATACATTCATTTTTGTTACACAATTCCTTTTTTTACTCCCTCTTTCTGACTAGGTTTCTTCTCTTGCCTTCTTTCTTGTACGCTTATCATTTTCTTCTTTCTCCATCTCTCTCTTATACTATTGAAGATTGAAGTATTGCGTTTTCGCGCTAACTCCCTAAAATACAAGGGTTAAGCGGCGTTGACAATTCTTTTGGCCCGTTGAATCTTCAATCCTACCCCGTTTTTCAAGCGGAACCAAGAGCCGGGGGAAGGGCTTTCGTCGCGCTTCCACCTTGGCGGCGACTAAGAAGGGGGCGGGGGCGTTTCCGGTTCGTTCGGCGTTTGCGTTCGCGCGTCGTTGCGACGGTCGCGATCGTCGTTCGTGTTCGTCGGGCGAACGCCGACGGCGAGACGGCCTTCGTCTTCAAGCTCCGCGGCGGCGCCGCAAGCGGAACGGCGCGACGCGTTAAGCGGCCTTCGTTGGAGACGGCGGGCGCGGGAACGCGGAAAGAAAATTGCGAACGATCGAAGGCGGCTTCGTCGGCGCGACGACGGGGCGGGCCCGTTCAGGAAACGAACGCGGCTTGAAGGCGGCTTCGTTTCTCGTTTGAGCGGCGGGGCCGTTCGGAAATAAAACGGCGGTCGAAGACGGCTTCATTTTGGGAAGCGGCCCCGCGCCTCGTTCAGAAAGCAAGCGGCGGACGAAGGCCGCTTCGTTGGAGCGACAACGCCGTCAAGAGCGCGAACGCGGCGGCTTCTCCTTGGCGGCGACGTAAGAGGGGGCGGCCCGGTCGAGCGAGCGCGTCGGGGCAAAAGAAAAGGCGACGCAAAGACGCGCCGCCAAGAGTTAAGCGAAAACGACGGTTAGCCGAAAAGGTTGGCGTTGGTCAACGCGGCCCTTTTCGCTTCCGGCGTAATTTGTTGATAGTGTTGCAACGAAACTTCTTCCGAATGTCCGACCCACACCGATTCACACTTACGCCCAAAATGGGCGCAAATATCGGTCGCCGCGCTTGCCCGCAAGTTTTGGAGTAAACGGGGCCAAGGCTTTACCCCCGCTTTCTCGACGATTCGTTTTAACGACGTTCCGACGTTCGCCCTCGACGTATACCGCGCGATAATGCGAGCGTCTTCGTCGTCGGTCAAGCCTTGTTCTTCCGCGTCGCGGCGCCACGCTTCCAGCTCTTCCCGCAATTGGGGATAAAGCGGCGTTTGTCGCGTCCCCTTGCCGACGTGTTCCGTTTTCGTCGAGCGAACCGTTATTAGCCCCGCTTTAAAATCGACGTCGCGCCAACGCAAAAGAAGCGCTTCTTCCGCCCGCAAGCCGCCGAAACGGTACAGCGCGAAAAGGGCGCGATGTTCGCGCGTCGGGTAAGCGTCAAGGACGCGGCGGAAGTCGTCAAGCCCGACGTAAACGCCAAGCGCGGCGTTTACGAAAGATCCTTTAACGATATGTTCGGAGCCGAACGGGTTCCGCTTGACAAGCTCCATTTTAACGCCCCAATTCCATACTTTGCGAACGACCGCAACCGTCCCCGCTTTCGCCGCTTGACTGTATCCCGGCTTGTCGCGCCCCTTAACTTCCGCTTCTGTCAGAAGCCAATTAACGAAGGCTTGCGCGTCTTTCGGTTCGATTGCGTCGGCGAGCGTTTCGCGGGGGAAGTATCGGAAAAGACGATTGACGCCGTTTTCGTTGTTTTCAAGCGTTTTCGCCTTCTTGCCTTCCGCTCTTGCCGCTTCTCGATACTTCCGGTAAAGTTCGCCGATGGTAATCGACGCGGCCCCGGGGATAATCCCCTTTTCTTGCAAGAGTTCAAACACGGCGGGGCGGTCTTCCCGGATACGGCTTAGCGCTTTTTCCGTATGGTCGCTAAACCGGCCCGCGCCCCATTGTCCGCCGCCGGTCAAGTCGCGTTCAATCAACGCGATAAGGTCGCGGCACTCGAAGGCGGCGCGTTCCGCGAACTTCTTCGCGCTAAGGAAAACCGACCGCCCATCGTCAAGGGTAATTTGCCAACCTTTGAGCGTCCTTTTGCCGTTCTTGGCGGCGTTGTGTTTCTTTGATAATTTAGCCATCGCCGCCCCCTTATTCGTCGTCTTCCGTTTCGTCTTCCGTTTCGTCGCGTAAGTCGGCGACGCGATACTTCAAGCCGCGTTTGCTCCCCGGCGTTTTCTCGACCTTGACAATTTCGCCCGCTTCTTCAAGCGTTAATAGCGCTTTGTCGCGTCTCCGCTTGCCGCCCGACTTGTTAAGCGCGGCGATTTTTCGGGGAATATCCGCCGCCGAAACGCCTTCGTCGCCCGCCTCCTTGACGACTTCCAAGACGCGGCGCGTCGTTTTGTCGTATCCGGTCGACTGTTCGAAAATCGACGCCGAACGCTTCCCCGCGATTCTCAAAGTTTGGTCGAAAGCGTCCCACAGCCAATAGACGATACTTGCCGCGTTCTCCATCGCCAACGCGTCGACGTCGCCGGTCGCTCGTTCCGCTTCTTCGTCGAATTGACGGAAGACGTGAAGCCCCAACGCCAACGACAAAATAAAGTAGTTCGTCTTGCGGCGGTACGTCCCGGGGACGGTCGCGCCTTGCCCTTCCAAGCGTTTTTCTTCGTCGTTGACGCGTTGGAGGAAAACGCGGTAAACTTCGAACGCGGCGTTTGTCAAGCCGAACGTCGTTCCACGGTCGCGGTCGGGTTTTGGCTCCTTGTCGTCGTCTTCCGGGCCAACTTGGATACCGGATTCAACGACGGGAACGCGGTTTTCGCGATTAAGCCAACGCAAGAGCCTTTCAAAGTTCGCCGTCGCCTCTTCGTTCCGGCGCGTTCGCGCTTCGTCGCGTTCCGGAAGGGCAAGCGGCTTTTTAGGGACGAACGCCCACGCGAAACGGTGGATAAAACCCTGTGTAATCGCTTGGTCGTTTCGCTCGAACGCGCTGGAAATCGCGCCCGGTTGAATTTCGCCAAGAACCGCGCAACAAACGACGCTTGATTGCGTTTGACCGCGAATAACGCGGGCCGTCTTTTGCGCCTTGCCTCCCAGACAGCTAATCAAAATCGAGTAAGCCGTTCCCGCGCCCTTGCCGGATTTATCGAAATCGAACGTTTGCGACGCTTCTTCAACATAAAAAAGCGTCCCGTACCGCCGCCCCTCGTTCCAGTTCTCTATGAGCAAGTCGCGGAACCCTTGCGGCGTCGCGTCGGTCGTCAAGTAGTTCGAAAACGGGGTTTTATCGGGGCGCGTTTCGTCCGCCTCTTGGTCGATTTTCTCCAACGGAACAAGAGCGCGGCACGTAACCGGCGACTTTCCGGCCCCGGAATCGCCGACAAGTAAAACGCTTATTTGCGGGAAAGCCGCGTCTAAACCGGCTTCCGGGACGGCTAACGAATACCGCCGCCCGGTCAAGCAACCGGCGACGCAAAGAGCGGAAAGCGCAAGCGGCCCCTTTTCGCACCCCAGCACGTCGGCCCCGGTCTCGACGAAGTTTTTCAACGTCGGCGGAAGCGTTTCGAGCGGGAACGGGTCAAGCTCTTCGTCAAGCTCCCTTTGCACTCGTTCGGCCTCTTTGCGTCGGTCTTCTTCTTTGCGACGTTCCACCGGGTCGACCTTGGCGGCGGCTTGCTTCGTCCCTTGCGCCGTCGGTTGCGTCGACGCGTTCGCCGTCGCCGACGTTCCGATCGGGCCAAGCGCAATATCCGGAAGCGCGGGGGCCGGGTTCAGCTTGTCGCGTTCGCCGAAATAATGTTTAGCCGCTTCTTTTTCGTTGCCGCCAAAGTCAAGCGCGGCTATTGCTTGCAACGCCGAATAAGCGCCGTTAGCCTCAAACGGGCAAGCGTTCGACGAAAAGACGTAAAAACAGTTTTTCGAAAGCGAAATAGTCGCGGAAATACCGTCGTCGGTCTTGCCGGGCCGCCGCCAACGCTCGTTGTCTCCTTGCGTGTCGACGTACCGCCAACCGTGCGCCGTCAAACGGCGTTGAAGTTCGCCGTTCGTTCGAAGTTCGTCCGCGATAGAGTCGCCGGAAAAGGTCGAGCGCGGCGCGACGTTCGGCGGGGCCGGTTGCGTCGGCGTTTTCGGGGCCGTTTTCGGCGTTTCGGAGAGCGAGCGGGCCGCGTTAAGAAACGTTTGCCGCGTCGTCGCCGAAACGACCGGGAGCGCGGCCCAATCGCCGCGAACGACGGTATATCCGGCGGTAGGCGCAACGATGACGATACCGCCTTCGCCGCGCGTTTCGATGGTCGTTTTAGCGGAGCCGTCGAGCGTTCGCGTCGTTAGTTTTAAATTGCCGTCGACCGGCGTTTCGCAACGGTAGGCCAAATGTTTGCCGCCGCTTTGCGTCGTTTCTAAAACGCACGAAAACAACGCTTCCGCCGCGTTCGTGTCGAGTTCCGCAACGCGTTGGCGCCAGTCGTCAAAATCGACCGCGCCCGCGTCAAAATCGATAATTTCGACGTTGCCGCTAATCGCACCGCAAACGACCGCCAACGCGTCGCAACGGTCGAAAGCGGCGTCGACTTGGCGGCGTTGCGTTCGGAACTCTTGCCAACTTCCGACCGGGCGTTTTTGGGCCTTAATCGCCGGTAAAACGTTCAAGCCGCTTTTGCTAAGTCGCGTCGCTTCAACGCGCAAGCCGTCTTTTCGCGCCGACGCTCGGACGGATAAGAAACCGCCTTCCGGCTCGACGGCCCCCGACGAAACGCGGTCAAGGAAGGCCGACGGCGACAAGCCGAACGCGGCCAAGTGTTCGCGCCAAACGGCGACGACGCGCCCGCCTTCGTTCGGGTAAGCGCTTTGCACGTCGTCGAGAAACGCCGCCAAGTCGTACCCGTTCGGGGCCGGTTCGCCGGTTCCGGGGCGTTCGAACGCGGTTCCGGCGCCGTCCTTGTCAAAGACGACAAAGGACGCGTTAAGCCCCGTTTTAACGCAAACCTTGGCGGCGGCTAAGGCGACGCGACGCGCTTCGTCGTCGTTGGCGACGAAGACGGTAAGCCCGCTTTTGCGTCGAAGCGTTTCGGACTTTCGTTCGAAAAGTTTCGCCCAATCGCGATAAACCGCCGCGACGTGCGTCGATCGGTCGTCGTTGGCGTTCGCGTCGAAAAACCGGTCGAGCGCGTCGCGACTCCGAACGTCGGCGACGACGTAAGCGAACCGGCAATTTTTGCCGAACGGGAACGGCTTTTTCGCGTTCGGGCTTGCGGTAGGTACCGACATCTGTTATAATTCCTTTACAAAAAAGCCGCGTTTTGAAGTTTGGCCTAGGAAACTTAGCTTCAAAACGCGGCGGGTGGAGAAGTCGCGCCGTCCTTCGTCAAAAGGGCGACGCAACTTCTTTTTTTGTGAACCGCCGACAAGGGCGACTATTTCGCGGCTTGCGTCGGTTGCCCGGCAAGCCAAGCGTCGAGAACTTGCGGGGCGATAAGGTACCGGCGGCCCGCCTTGCGGTACGGAATTTCGCCGGTTTTCAGAACGTCGCGAAAGGCGGGTTCCGAAAGCCCCAAATATCGCGCGGCGGTTCGAAAGTCAAACGCGGCGGGCTTGGCGGCGGGGACAGTAAACGGCTTAACTTGCATTGTTTCAACTCCTTTAAGCGAGAAACGCCAAGACCCGGCGCGGCCCACGTTGCCGCAAATTTCCCCCGGGTTTTCTTGGCTTTCCTTGATAACGCGACATTCGATCCTTTTTGCGCCAAAAGTAAACACCTATTTTTCAAGATTTTAAAGGTTTTCAATTTTTACAAAATTTTCAAAGGAAATCAAGCACGTCGCCAAAAATCAAAGGGTTAAGCAACGGCGCAACCTACCGCGCGTGAGACTATAACCAATCGTCCGCCGCTTCAATATCGGCGGCGACGACCGACCGCGCCGCCTCTTCGTCCGCCGCACCAAGTTCTTTCGCGAACTTGGCGGCGAGTTCGTCGCTGTCCGCGTCGAGAAATCGCCGCAAATCGGGCGGAAGCGTCGAAATGGAGCCGCCCGCGCCCAATCGAGCAAGCCCCAAAAGCGAAATCAGACGCAAGACGCGGACGCGCTCGACGTATTCCGGGGCCTCCGTCGCCGTCGCAAGACGTTCGATTTTCCGCGCTCTTGCGTTCGCTTGCGCCGTGTACTTTCCTAAGGCGTAAGCGTTTTCAAAGCCAAGTTCCGCGTCGAAAGCGTTCGAGCGATAAGAGAGCGTCGCGCCCGGTTCGCCTTGTTCGCCGCGATTGTGAAGCCAACCCAAAAGGGCCGTCGTTCGGGCAAGGGCCGCCGTCGCTCTCGTTTGTTCTTCCAACAGTTCAATTTCCAACGCTAACCAGTTGATTTTCATCGTTTACGGTTCCTTTATTCCGCGTTAAATTAAGACTTGACGAAAGACTTGCGCCCCAACGTCGGGGCAAGAAACCGCGTCGCGCTTCCGGTTTCGCGTTGCGACGAACCGGGGCGCGAAAGCGGGCAAAACGCCCGGCGACGTTTCCGCCGCCAAGCGTTAAGTCGTTTTTGCGTCGGGCTTAACGGCTCCAAGCCCAATCGATGATAGCGTCGGAAACTTGGTAGGCTTCCCCGTAGTTCAAGCCGTAAAGTTCGTGAAGGTAACGGCGAACGCGTCCCCGGTACTCGGTCGCGCCGTAAGAAATTTCGCTATCGACCGACGCGCCGCGTTCGCTTCGCGTGAGACGGGCGGCCAAGCGGAAAACGACGTTGAACCGGTAGTCGAAACGACAAACTTTTTCGAGAAAGGCGAACAGTTCCGGGCGGAGAACTTTCGAGAGGTTGACGGAAACCGTTTCGCCGTGGGAGTTTTCGAGCGAGTAGAAGGCGTGTTGATTCGTCATATTGTCGGCGGGCGGCGCTTGCGCGTACCGCTTGACGTCCCTTGCGCCGTCGGTATAATAGAGACGTAAGCGGCGGGGATTTTCCCCGTTCGTTGTCGCCCCCGTCTTGCCGTTCGCGTCGCCAAACTTGAACCGGCTTTTCGGGGGTTTTTTGTTGCTTATGCCTCTAATATATCCGAAAACCGGATACAGTCAATAGGCTTTTATCCTTTTTCTGGATTTTAAATTATTCGTCGGGGAATAAGTCTTTCACCTTGTCGAGCTTCAAGGCTTTTGCAAGAAGAGGAAACGCGCCCACCGTCGGAGCGTTAAGCGCCGTTTCCCAACGCGATATAGTATTTTGTTGAACGCCAAGGGCGGCGGCCAATTCACCTTGCGACAAACCCGCTTTCTCCCTTAGTTCGCGCAACCGCGCCGCGAACCGGGCTTGATACGTCGACAAGTCGAGTTCTTTCTTTGCGGGCGACATTGACCCGGCCTCCTTCGTCGTTAAAAATCGTTGGGCGGCCCGACGTTCGCCGGGCGCGTTTTTCGTTTCCAGTATACCGCCGTCGCGTCAAACGTCAAGCGGTCGCGGCCCCGTCGTTCGTTCGCCGCCAAGTTGGTCGCCGTCGATCGTTCCCGTCGTCGGCAAGTCGAGCGACGCGCCCCCGCTCCCTTTGTCGCCGCCAAGAGGCCAAGACGTTGGAGCGTCGGGCGTTCGCCGTATCGTTGAGAAACGCCGATAATCGCCCGTCTAACGCGTTCCAGCGTCAAGACGACAAAGGAGCCGACCGAACGAGTCGGCGGCCCCTAGCGGCGATTAGGCGCGATTTTTCGGGCGTTCCGTCAATCGTCGGGCCCGTCGTCGTTCCGCGCTTGCCCGGCAAGTCGCTTAATCTCCGCTTCTCGTTCGGCAAGGAGCTTAAACGCCGCTTTCGCCAAGCGTTTTAAGTCGCCTTCCTCTTGCGACTTCAAAAACCGTCCCCGCGCCGTCGCTCCGAAATACGACCGGGAAGCGGCGAACGCTCGGAAAAGCCCGTCGACCGTCAAAAACGGTTCGACTTTCCCCGTCTCTAAGCGCGGGTTCCAGTGCGCGCCCAGTCGTTTTAGCCGGTCTTCGTCGATAAAGCGAGCGGGAACCCGCGCGACTCCGTACCGGCTGTATTTCTCCCATTGTTCCGGCTCCTTGGTAAAGACCCGCCCCAATTCGTCGACAACTTCACAACGTCGGAAAAACCGCGCCTTGCCGCCGTCGCTGTAAACGACAAGCGGAACGCCGCAAACGTTCGTCCGTCCGACGGCTTCAAAAATAACGGCGTCTTTTTTAGCGGCCTCCCCCGACCGCTTCCGGGGCCGGTTCGGTTTTCGTGATAAATTCCAACTCTTCCGCGTCGTTCAGTTGGGCGTACCATTCCGTTAAACGCCCCAAAACAAACGCGCCCGACCGTCCGCGACGGCTAACCGCCGCGCGAAAGTCGGCGTAAACGTCTTTCGGAATATCGGCGACAATCTTCGTCCGTTCGATGGTAATAGCTTTGTTTCTTCCTGCCATTTTCTCCTTAATCCTTTCTATCGCCCTCGGTTTCACCGACGGCTTAAACTATTGTAATTTATGGCTTTATTATACCATCTTTTACTTAAAAGTCAAGTTTTTTAGCGTCTTCGTCATAAAAATACGCTAAATATCCGGCTCTTAGACGGGCGCGCTAATGTCTACTTGTCAGGTTGATTATTTTTTAAGGGGGCACGCGGAGGGCTGTCGGGCGCCTTCCGCCTACCCCCACCCCCTCCGGAAGTACCTAGAAGCCCGACCGATAGCAAGATTGAAGATTCAACGCCCATTTTCTAACTTCAACAACGTTTAAACCGCTTAAACGAAGGACTTAGTAGCGTCTGCCAATATTTCAATCTTCAACGCCTAAGACAAAGAGAAAAAGAAAGGCGAAAACCGCCCCCGCCGCGCGGTGGTATCGCCGCCAAGAGTCCGCCGCGTTCGTCGGGTATTCGTCCGCCGTACCGCGCCAAAAGGGCCGTCGTCGGGGGTAAAAAAATTAGTACCCCGTATAGTACCCGAAATAGAGAAAAACGGAAAGAAGCGAACACTAAATACGGGAACAACAAAGACCAAACGGCAAGACCAAGACAAAGCGCAAACGCTTTAAAAACAGTACATTAGAGAACAAAAGAAAAAGCAAAACAAATAGCGTCCCTAGCGTCCCCCCGGGCGTGCTTCTCTGTAATTCCGAGAAATTCCGCTTGTTGGCGAACGCACTCGCGCAAGCGTTCTTCCTCTTCTCGCGTTGTTCGCGATTTGCCAACGGTTAACGGCGTTAGGAGCGCGGCGACGATTATAAATAGAGCGTCCGGCGTTTCGCTTTTGTTGAACGTCGACGCTCGTTCGAGTTCGAGCGCGTCGTTAAAGCGCCCGGCGTAATTTACCCCAAGAAACCCAAGGTTAACTAGGGCGTGTTGTTATAATTTAGTCCCCCCCTTGCGCAACCGTTGCGAATATGATATAATGCGCTTATGAAAATCACTAAAAAACAATACAAAAAAATCGAGCCGCTTTTGCCGAAACCGCGCGGAAACTTTGTCGTTGAACACTTAAAGGTCTTGAACGCAATACTTTACGTTGCTGAAAACGGTTGCAAATGGCGCGCTCTGCCCCGACGC
>JAFYVO010000080.1 GCA_017549085.1 Thermoguttaceae bacterium | reverse complement strand
TCCCGCCGAACCGCGCGACTCCGGCGATAATCCCCGTTCCCGCCGAACCGCGCGACTCCGGCGATAATCCCCGTTCCCGCCGAACCGCGCGACTCCGGCGATTATCCCCGTTCCCGCCGAACCGCGCGACTCCGGCGATTATCCCCGTTCCCGCCAAACCGCGCAATTTCGGCGGATATTCCCAGCTTATAATAAGCGTTTCTTATTATAAGTTTAGCGTCCCCGTTCCGTCGCAACGCCTATTCGCCAAGGAAACGTTATGTCGCCCTTTACCGCCCCGCCCTCCTGCTTCCATTCGCTCGCCGAACGCGCCGCGGCGTTTCGTCAAGTCGATATTTATCCGGTCGTTACGTCGGAATTTTGCGCCGGACGCGACCCGCTCGCGGTCATTCGCAAAGTTTTCGAAGGCGGCGCCCGCGTCGTTCAACTTCGCGAAAAAACGGCGTCCGATCGCGACGTTTTCCGCCTTGCCGTCGAGTGTCGCCGCCTCGCAAACCATTTTAACGCGCTCTTTATCGTCGACGACCGGCTCGACGTTGCGTTAGCGGCAAACGCGGACGGCGTTCATCTCGGGCAAGACGACCTGCCGTTCGACGTCGCGAAGCGTTTGGCGCCCGAGCTTTTGGTCGGCGCGTCGACGCACAACCTTGCGGAAATCCAATCAGCGCAATCGTTTAACGTCGACTACCTCAACATCGGCCCAATCTTCGCGACGCAAACGAAAGCGGTCGCTTACCCGCCGGTCGGACTCGAACTTTTAGCGGAATTAAGAAAGGCGGCGACCGTTCCAACGACGGTAATGGGCGGTATTAAAGCGCGTCATATCAAAGAGTTGCGTTCGCTCGGCGTCGAAAGAATCGCGCTCGTTACGGAGATAACGCAAGCGCCGGACGTCGCCGCGAAAACGCGGGAGCTTCGCGCTCTTTTTAACGCTTAAACGCCGACAAAGATTTTCAAACAAATTTCAACATTTTCAAACGCCGTCTTCTTCCGTCGGCAAAACGACAAAAAAACGCGCCGCCCGGCGATTCGAATCGCTCGAACGGCGCGTTTTCGTCCCCGTTTTCTAAAAATCAAAGACTCTTTAAAAAACGGCGTTTCGAACTACTTCCAGTTTTCGGCGAGACGTTCGAAGTGCGCTTGCGGGTGCGCGCAAGCCGGGCAGACTTTCGGCGCGGATTTGCCGAGGTGAACAAAACCGCAGTTGCGGCAACGCCAAACGATTTCTTCGCCGTTTTCGAACATCGTTCCGTTTTGGATCGCTTCGGCGAAACCGCGATAGCGGCGTTCGTGTTGCTTTTCGGCGATCGCGACGTTGCGGAAGACAGCGGCGATTTCGCCAAAGCCTTCTTCTTCCGCGACTTTCGCGAATTCCGGATACATTTGTTCCCATTCTTCTTGTTCGCCGCAAGCCGCCGCGAGGAGGTTTTCGACCGTCGTCCCGATTTTGCCCGCCGGGAAGGTCGCGGTAATTTCCAAATCGCCGCCTTCCAAGAACTTAAAGAAGCGTTTCGCGTGTTCTTTTTCTTGGTTCGCGGTTTCTTCGAACGCGGCGGCGACGAGTTCGAACCCGTCTTTCTTCGCTTGCGACGCGAAATAAGTGTAACGGTTGCGGGCTTGCGATTCGCCGGCGAACGCTTTCAACAAATTAGCTTCGGTTTTCGTACCTTTCAGGCTTTTCATCTTTTTTACCCTTTTCTAACACAATTATCGCGTTTTCGCGCCGTTAATTAGCGCTTGCAAACGCGACGATAAGAATGTTCCGCGACGATTAAAAGAGGCGGCCTATTTCAAACGCAAGTTCAAAAGGCTTTCCCCCTCGCCGACGTTGTTAATTATACTTTTTTTTCGCCAACGTAAAGCCGTCCCCGTTAGTTTTCTTCGGCTCCGTCCGATTTTTCCGTCGACGCGACGCAAAAGGGGCCGAAAATAAACGCGGACGCCGCTTCACCTTCCGCCGCTTCCCGCTATAATAGCTAATATAAGGAAAATAGCGCGACTTCGGCAAATTAAGCGCCGCGTTTCAAGCGTTATTTTTACTTCGCCATTTAGCCCATTTTATCGTTCCTACTTATTCAACGCAATCCGATATGAGCGCCAACGTTTCGCCGTCGACCTCCGAACGCGGGGCCGTCCTCTTTTCGATTTTGATTCCGGTTTACAACGAACAGGCGTATTTGGCGCGAGTTGTCGAACGCGTTTTGGCGGCGCCCCTCCCCGACGGCGTCGAGCGGGAGCTTATTCTCGTCGACGACTGCTCGACCGACCGCACGCCGGAAGTCGTCGCGTCGCTCGTCGCCCGTTATCCGGACAAAATTCGGGCGTTTCGCCAGCCGAAAAACCAAGGGAAAGGCGCCGCCATCCGACGCGCAATCCAAGAAACGAGAGGCGATTACGCGATTATTCAGGACGCCGACCTCGAATACAATCCGAACGAATACACGCTCGTCTTGGCGCCGCTCCTCGACGGTCGCGCCGACGTCGTGTACGGCTCGCGCTTTGCGACTCGCGAAACGCGCAAAATTGTCAATTACCATCACAAGCTCGGCAATCTTTTTTTGACCCACCTTTCCAACTGGACGACCGGGCTCGACTTGACCGATATGGAGACGTGTTATAAAGCGTTTCGCGTCGACGCTTTAAAGTCGATTCCGCTCCGCTCGAACCGATTCGGAATCGAACCGGAAATCACCGCGAAAATCGCCAAGCGCGGTTGGACGGTTTACGAAGTGCCGATCAGTTACAACGGGCGCCGCTATTCGGAAGGGAAGAAAATCGGTTGGAAGGACGGCGTCAGCGCAATCCGCACCATCGTTAAATATTGGCTCGTCGACGACTGTTTTTACGACGGCGATCCCGAAAACGGCGCCGCGCAATCGTTCGAGCGCAGCCGACTTTTAACGCAAGCGACCGTCACTAAATCCGTTCCGTTCCTCGGGTTAAAGACGCTCGAAATCGGCGCCGGGCAAGGGGAAGCGTCGCGTTATCTGCCGCAAAAAGAACGATTGACGCTCGCCGACGCGGACGTGAAAAACGTCAAATTTTTGCGCGCCGGTTACGACGGAAACGCGGTCGTCGACGTCGCTCGCCTTAATTTCGACGCGCTCTCCAACGGAACCGCCCCTCTTCTCGATTTTAGCGATTTTACCCAGTCGCCGGAAAGCGCCCCCGTTCCGCAATCTTCCCCAACCGCCGAATACGACGCGCTTGTCGCCTTCAATCGCGTCGACGCGCTTTGCTTTGAGGACGCGAAAGCGTTCGGTCGCCTCCGTTCGCTGTTAAAACCTAACGGTCGCGTCGTTTTTACGCTCCCCGCTTGCGGTTCGGAATCTTATTCGGAACGAGAAATCAAACGCCGACTCGCCGACGCCGGGTTCCGCGCCGAAAAAATCGAACGCTTCGACGCGCTTGCGACGCTCTTGCGAGGACGCGACGAAAAAACGCCAAGTCGCCGAAAGCTCAAAATTTACGATTCGCTTTTCCGTTGGACGCGTTGGCTCGACAACTTCCTTCCGGGGGCGCGCTATTTGATCGTCGCGTCGCCGGTCGGTAAATTGGAGCTCGCCAAACGCTAAAAAATCGGCGTTCGATTCCCTCGCCGCGTCTCGCGTTCGTCGTCGACGCGGCTTTTTTTCTTTCTTTTTCGCCGACTCGCGGTTAATCCTACCAGCCGCGTTTCAAACAAAAATCAGTTCTCGACCCGAGTTTGATTAATCTTTGATTAAAATATCAAACATTTTTCTTTCTTTTTCTTCTTCGCCGTCGTCGGCAAACGTCGCGACTTTTTTACGAGAAATTTCCTCAAATTTCGTTCGTTCCTTGACAAACGGCGTCGATTGGAGTTAAATAAAAGAGTCGAGCCGCGAATCATTTTCCGTCGCCCTCGCCCGTTAAGCGCGTTCTTTTTGCGCTTTCACTTTCGCCAAATCCCCCAGTTTTGCCGTCTTATCGTCCCGAAAGGAGCGTCCGT
Source organism: Thermoguttaceae bacterium (assembly GCA_017549085.1). Lineage (GTDB taxonomy): Bacteria > Planctomycetota > Planctomycetia > Pirellulales > Thermoguttaceae > RUG369. The sequence goes on along the minus strand of JAFYVO010000080.1, from coordinate 3,267 downwards.
TGACCGCCTCGCCTTTTTCCCTTGAAATTATCCGCGCCCCTCAAACCGACCGCCGTTTTCGCGCCGCGCTTTTCGATTTCGACGGCACGCTGAGCCTCGTTCGCGAAGGTTGGCAAGACATTATGGTCCCGTATTTCCGCGACGTTCTCCTCGAAACGATGAACGACGCGGCGGAAGCGGAGCGAATCGTTCGCGATTTTGTCGACCGAATTACCGGAAAACAAACGATTTACCAATGCATTCAGCTGGCGAAGGAAGTCGAGGAGCGCGGAGGGACGCCGCTCGACCCGCTTCTGTACAAGAAGGAATATTTGCGACGCCTCCAAGAGCGGATTCAAAGCCGAGTCGACGCGTTGGCCGCCGGAACCGCGCGTCCGGACGATTTCGTCGTCCCGGGCGCGCGCCGTTTCTTAACTCTTTTGCGCGAAGCCGGTTACAAACTTTATCTCGCGAGCGGCACCGACGAGTTTTACGTCAAGCAAGAGGCGGAACTCCTCCAACTGACCGACTTTTTCGACGGCGGGATTTACGGCGCGCAGGACGATTACAAGACGTTCTCGAAAGCGCTCGTCATCTCGCGCTTGATTGAAGTCAACAAGCTCGACGGCGCGGAGTTGGTCGGCTTCGGCGACGGTTACGTCGAGATCGAAAACGTCCGCGAAGTCGGCGGTTACGCGGTCGGCGTCGCGACGAACGAAGCGAACCCCGGCGCCGGCGTCGACGCTTGGAAACGGGGCCGCCTCCTCGAAGCGGGCGCCGACGTTATCGCGCCGGACTTCGGCGATCCGGACCGTTTGTTCCGCTTTTTGACGACCGGCGTCGACGCGTAAACTCGCCGCGAAAACGTCCCCTAACGCCGGCCCAAGCGCAAAAACGCCCTTTAAACGCCGCCTCCACCCCGCAAACGCCGCAAACCGCCCAGTTTGACGTCGTTTTTGCGTCCCCGAACGCTCGGCAAGTCCCGGTTGCGTCGTTTTTCACCGCGTTATTCACACCGTTTGCTCATCCCCCCTATTCCCCCTCGCCGCCGCCAACCGCCCATTCCCCCGAAAGCGCCCAAGATGTCCAATTCAACGCCCGCTACCTTCGTTCCGACGCCCGCCGCCCTCGACCGCGCCGACCTCGCCGCCCGCTTGACGCGTCTCGCCGCCGCGAAAACGCCGAAAATCGCGGTGATCGGCGACTTTTGCCTCGACAAATATCTTTTTTTGTCCCCGGAATTAAACGAAATTTCGGTCGAAACCGGCAAAACGGCGTTCCAAATCCGGGCGCGGCGCGTCTTCGCCGGAGCGGGCGGGACGGTCGCGAACAATTTGCGGGCGCTCGGCGCGGCGACGTTTTGCTTCGGAATCGTCGGCGACGACGGCGACGGATTCGAGCTGTTGAAAGCGCTCCGCGGAATCGGCGCCGACGTTTCCGGAATGGTCGCGTCGTCGGAAGTTCTTACGTCGACTTACGTTAAGCCGACAAGCCCGGACGGTCGCGGCGGTTGGGTCGAAGAAAATCGTTACGACGTTCGCAACCCGGGCCCGTTCCCGGCGTCGGCGGTCGACGCGCTCAAGGAGAATTTCCGCCGCCGCGCCGCCGAGTTCGACGCGGTCGTCGTGTTGGAGCAGTTCCCGCCCGGTTCGGAAACGACGTTTTCGCCGGACTTCCGCGCCTTTTTGGCGGACGTCGCCCGCGCCAACCCGAACGTTTTCTTCCTTTGCGACTCGCGCTTTTTCGCCGAAAGTTACCGCGAAACCCTCGTCAAATGCAACGCGAACGAGCTTCTCGACGTTTTCGCGACCGCTCGCGGCGCCGACCGCAAACGGGAAACGACGCTCTCCGACGACGCGGAGTCGAACGTCGCGGCGCTTTGCGAAGCGGGCGCTTGGCTCGCTAAGCGCAACGGCCGCCCGGTCTTAGCGACGCGCGGCGCCCTCGGCTCCCTCCTTTTCGACGTCGACGGCGCTTCGTCCCCGCAAACCGCCGAAACCGCCAACGCTTCCCATCTCCCGCAAACCGCCGAAACCGCCAACGCTTCCCATCTCCCGCAAACCGCTGAAACCGCCAACGCCGTCCAGCTTTCGCAAACCGTCAAAACCGCCGACGCCTCCCAACCTCCGCAAAACCTCGAAATCGCCGTCTTTGCCGTCCCGCCGCGTCCGGTTTCCCCGCCGTTCGACGTCTGCGGCGCCGGAGACGCGACGAACGCCGGTTTCGTTTTCGCGCGGTCGCTCGGTTTTTCGCTCGTCGAATCGGCGTTTTTAGCGGGCGTCGTCTCGTCGATTACCATCAAGCAGATCGGCGTTACCGGAACCGCGACGGTCGAGCAACTGGTCTCCGCGTTGACCGAATAACCCCCGCCGTCCTCCCTCCATTTCCTCTATTCCCCCCGTTTTCAACCGATTTTGGAGCTTTCGCTATGTCGCCGCCGAAAAAATTATCCCCTCCGGAAATTGTCGCGCGTCAGTTGGAAGATATTTACGAATTGCGCCGCCAAATCGACAAAATTCTTACGCCGCAGAACGAACGGGAAGAGCCGACCGTCGAGGAATACCGCGAAATTCTCGATTCGCTTCAAGATCGACTCGGCGAAATGGAGGACGCGACGCGCCAACTTCATCGGTTTTACCAAGACGCGGAAAAGCGGTTGGAGCGCGTCTTGAAGGCGAGCAGTTCGATTTGGACGCGTTCGACGGAATTAAAACCGGAAAAAATTCCTCGATTCGTCCCGCTTGAAAACCGCCCTACCGCGCCCGGCGGCGGCCAAACGCGAATCGTTTCTTTTATTAATCTTAAGGGCGGCGTCGGCAAAACGACGTTGACGGCGAACCTCGTCGCGGCGTTTGCGTCCGGCAATTTCCGCGATCTCGACGGTCGAGCGAACCGCCCGGCCCGCGTTCTCGTCGTCGACCTCGACTTCCAAGGGACGCTCTCGCAACGCTGCGCCGAACCGCTCGTTCTGCAAGGCGCCTATCAAAACGGGTTAACGTCGACGAAACTCCTCGAAACGCCCGCTCAAGCCAAGGCGACGTTCGAGGAACTGACCGTCCCGTTCCTCGGCCTCCCGAACGCCCGCTTAATCCCCGCCGACGAAACGCTCGACGACAAAGACGTCCGCCGCCTCAACGAGTTGGCGAGCCGCCGCCTCGAAACGCGTTACTATCATCGCATTTGGCTCCACAAAGAGGAAGTTTTCGAAAAATACGACTATATTTTCTTCGACTGCCCGCCTCGTTTGACCGCGTCGTCCGTCGGCGCGCTCGTCGCGTCCGACTTCGT
>JAFYVO010000079.1 GCA_017549085.1 Thermoguttaceae bacterium | reverse complement strand
GCCGAGAATTGAATCCAACGTCGGCAAACGTCCGCCGAGCGAACGAGATAAACGAACGCGACGACGAGACCGAACGCCCAAACCGCGAGGAAAACGAACGCGGCGACTTCAAAAAATTGGAACCAACCGGAACGAACGCCGTCGGTGGACGACGAAGCGGCGGTCGAAACGGGCGCCGCGGCGAGTTCCGGCGTTTCGACGGCGGTTGGGGGCGTCGCCTCGACGGCGGCGAGTTTCGGCGCTTCTTCAAACGGCTGTTCGAAGAAATTTTCGAAGGTCGGCGCGGGAATTTCCGCCGTCTCTATCGTAGTCGGCGTTTCGGGAAGGGGCGCGTCGGCGATCTCTTGCGAGAAAACGTCGGCGTCGGCGAGACCCGGAGCGATTTCCTCGTTCGTTTCGGCTTCCCAAACGTCGGCTTCGGCGTCGCCGTCCCAAGCGCTTTCTGGCGAAGGCTTTTCGAACGGCGGCGCGACCGTCTTGAACGGGCCCGTATCGAACGACTTCGGCGGCAGGTAAACGACGGAGCGTCCGTCGACGCGACGAAGCCCGAACTCCGGCGCCGATTTAACGACGTCGGACGTCAACGCGGCGCGCGTTTGTTCGAGCGCGTCGACGACGGTCGTTTCGACCGGTTGCGAGACCGGGACGCGAACGACGCAAAGTCGCGGCGCCAAAAGCGCGATCAAAAGGGGCGCCCATAACGTCGCGCGAACGCGGGGCGAAAGGCGATTGCGCAGAAGATATTGCAACGTCAGCATGAAGACGATGTAAAAGGAACCGCGCAACGTTTGCGACGCTAAATAACAAAGAAATTCGAGCATCGGTATCCTCGCAACGACGCGGGGACGCGTCGAATAAGGGCGGAAACGTCGAGAAACGCCGTCGAAACGGGAAAACGACGCGATTTATAGGACGGACGGCGAAACAAAAGGACGCGTTGGTCTGAAACGCCGTTCTTGCCTTGCGATATAAGGAAATCGACGATGAAAACGGTAGTGTTAAATGCTGTAACAGTAATAGTTTGCAAAAAACGCTCCCGCGCCGAACGTTAAAAACGACGAAACAGGACAAAACGAACGAAAACGCGTCGGTAAAAATAGGAGAGCGAACACGACGCCCGCGGAAAGAGCGTTTCTGTTTCGACTCCCAAAAAAAGAAGGCGCGGCGCTAAGGTCGCGCCTCCGATTTTCGCGATTTTTTACCGTCCGAGATTACTTGCGTTTTTTGCAGCCGCCCTTCGAAGCGCACTTGGTCGCCGCCGGTTTGGCTTCCAACTCTTGCGCGATAACTTCGTGCAGTTGGCGCAATTCGGCGTCGGAAACGCTTTTGCGTTCGATGAAGCAGCTCAGCAAACCGCAAAGTTTGCCGTCGAAGTATTTTTGCAGGGTCGATTGAGCTTCGGCGACGCGGACGTCGGCGTCGTCGAGAATCGGGACGTAAACGGCGGCGCGTTCGGCGGGGAGATTGCGAATTTCGACGGCGCCTTTGGTAACGAGGCGTTTCAGGAAGGTGCGCGTCGTACTCAAACGCCAGCCGGTCGTTTTTTCCAATTCGTCGGCGACTTCGGAAGCCTTCATCGGACGTTCGGCGGCCCAAAGAACGGCGATGACTTCGCGTTCGGCGGGAGAAAGGGAAACGTATTCTTTGTTGACGGCTTGCGCTTTAGCGCATTTTCGGCCTTGAGCTTTCGCCATAACGGTTTTCCTTAGCGTTAAAAGGTTGCGGTAGGGCTCGAAATCGCGAAAATCGTATCGAGCGTAAAAAGGGATTCGTCTCGAAAGGAACGAACTGGTCGGCGACGTCTTGTAACGTTGCGGCGCGAACGTCCCCGTCGAAACTCTATCGCCTCTATTTACAATGTTACTCTATGTCGACGCAGAATGCAAGATTTTTTCTCAAATTTTGTCAATTTTTCTAAAAATTTTCCGTAAAAACGGATATTATTTTCTCGGAAAGGTGAAATTTAACGGTTGCGCCGCGGTTCGCGGAGGAGAAGAGCGAGGAAAAAAGGGGCGCCGAGGAGGCTCGTAACGACGCCGACCGGCAAAACGCTCGGGAAAAGAACGATTCGCGCGAACGTATGACAGGCGGCGAGGAAGAGCGCGCCGAGGAAAAGGGTCGCCGGAATCAAACGTCGACGTTCGACGCCGACGCAAAGTCGAGCGACGTGCGGGACGGTCAAGCCGACGAAACCGATCGGGCCGCAAAACGCGACGACGACGGCGACGAGCGCGCTCGACAAAAGGAAAAGCGCGGCGCGGAGCCGGGCGACGTCGACGCCGAGGGAAAGGGCGCGTTCGTCGCCGAGCGTTAGCGCGTCGAGTTCCCGAGATCGCCGGTAAAGGAAAAGGGACGCGACGGCGAGGACGGCGCCGGTCGTCGCCAAGTAGCCGGGTTCGCAAAGGAGGAGACCGCCGGTCGTCCAACGAATCGCGGCGAAGGCTTTCGTCGGGTTCGCGAGGTACTGCTGGCATAAAACGAGGCTCGAAAAGAAGAAACCGGTCGCGACGCCCGCCAAAAGGACGCGTTCCGGCGTTTGCGCTCGTCGGGAAAGGAGCAAAACGAGCCCGACCGCGAGCGCGGCGCCGCCGAACGATCCCCAAACGACCTGCGGAACGCCGAAGAGCGAGAGGGGCAAACCGATCGCGACGAGCGTTCCGGAGAATTGAATCGACAGGGTCGCGCCGAACGACGCTCCGCTCGCGATCCCGAGGGTGTACGGCGTCGCTAAATCGTTGCGGAAGAGCGTTTGCATCGTCAGCCCGGCGAGGGCGAGCGCGGCCCCGGCGAGCGCGGCGAGGACGGTTTTCGGGAGGCGTTCCCCCCAAAAGATTTTCGCGGCGGCGTCGAGTTCCGCGAGCGGGACGGCGTCGGTCGGGAAGCGCGTCCAAACGTCCGGCGAATAGGTCGTCTTGCCGACGAGCGAGAGCGCGAAAAGGGCGAGCGTCGCGACGGCGAGTCCGGCGAGGAAAAGGAGGGGCGTTTTAACGCGAGCGAACGGAAAAGCGGGTTTCATCGCGATTTCCTTGCGTCGAACGGCGCGGTCGGGACGAGCATAGGGACGCCGGTTTGCGGGTGCGGGACGGTGGGGAACGAGACGCCGAAGACGGCGGCGAGCGTTTGCGGCGACGTAATTTCGCGAGCCGGGCCGTCGAACGCGACGGCGCCCTGGGCGAGCGCGACGGCCCGGTCGGCGTCGAGCGCGGCGCGGTTCAGGTCGTGCGTCGTCTCTAAAACGGCGGCGTTTTTGTCGGCGAGCCAAGCGGAGATCGACGCGGAAATCTCGTCCTGACTGCGGTAATCGAGGAACGTCGTCGGCTCGTCGAGGAGCAAAAGCGCCGGTTCCTGCGCGAACGCGGCGGCGATCAAGACTTTTTGGCGTTCGCCTCCGCTGAGAGAGTCGAGCGTTCGAGCGGCGAAGCGTTCGGCGCCGGTTCGAGCGAGGGCTTCGTCGACCGCGGCTCGGTCGGGTTCGGAGAGCGGTTCGAGCGGGCGCAAATAAGGCAAACGGCTTAATTCAACGAGTTGGCGCGCCGTAAAAGAGGAAAACGAGCCGGAAATTTGACGGACGAACGCGATTTTTTGCGCTAAGTCGCGACGAGAGAAACGGCGAACCGAAACGCCGTCGAGCCGAATTTCGCCGCGCCAATTTTCGAGCAAACGCCCGACGCAACGGAGCGCCGTCGTCTTGCCGACGCCGTTTGAGCCGACGAGCGCGACCCTTTCTCCGCGGGCGACGCCGAACGAAACGTCGCGCAAAATCGGCGTTTTTCCGGCGTCGAACGAAAGACGCTCGACCGAAAGGAACGGCGTTCGCGACGAGTTGGAAGCGTCGCAAGTCGCGGCGGAGGAACGCGTCGCGTCGGTCATTCCGTATCCGCTTCTTGCGCCGTCGGGTCGAACCGGAATTTTTCGAGAACGGCGCGGAACTCGGCGCTAATCGGCTCGCTCTTGTGAACGGTGAAGTCGAAACCGCAGAAGATCGTTTTCCCGACCGCGCAGACTTCGCCGTCCTGCCAAGCCTCCTGCGTGATTTCGAACGACTTCGTGCCGACGACGCTCGTCCAAGTGCGCACTTCGACCGGGCGCGCGAGCCAAATTTCCTTAACGTAAGTTACTTCGGTCTTTAAGATGACGAGGCCGTGTTCGCGGAAGTTAAGGTTCGGCTCGAACTCGCGGTAAAGGGCCGTGCGAGCGCGGTCGAACCAAAGCGAAACGGAGAGGAAGTTCGTGTGCCCTTGGAAGTCGGAATCGTAAACCTGCGGTTCGATCGGCGTAACGTAATACATTGCGTTCGAAGGCCTTGCGTAAAAGATTGGGGGAAAGGAGCGCTCGAAACGTCGGCGGGCGCGTTCGCGGCGCTTTTCCGACGGTTGGAGCGGCGATTTTTCGTTTATTTTACCCGTTTTCCTTCGGAGCGCAAGAGGCGAAAACGGGCGCGAACGCAAAAAACGGACGTCCCGAACGCGGAAAGCGGGGCGGCGGAAACGCAAAAAAACGGACGTCGGCGGCGAACCGCGTCGACGTCCGTTTTAAAGACGGCGTTTTGCGTTAAGTTCGGTTAGAACGGAAGTTAAGCCGTCGCTTCGCTCGTTTCTTCGGCGGGCGCGGCGTCGACTTGCGCTTCGTCTTTCTTGTTGCGGGCGCGGAGTTTATGAATCCAAAGCGCGACGCCGGTCGCCGGGAAGCTCGTCGCGATCAAGCAAACGAGGAAGGCGAGGATTTTCGACGAAAGCCCGGTAATTTCGCCCAAGTGAATCCCGCGAATCGACGACGCGATTTTCGCCCCGAACGGCTTGTCGGCGAAGCGTTCGACTTCAACCGTTTTGCCGTAACGCTCGACGGAAACGACGGTTCCGTCCGGCCGGTTCCACTGCGTTTTGTTTTTGACGTTCAAGATGAAGAAGCCGTCGACGCGCCCTTTTTGAATCGTCGTCGCGGTCGTTTCCGGGTCTTGCGGGAGCGAAATCGTAACGTCGCCGGCGCCCGGATCGAGTTTGTCGTGCTTCGCGATTAAGTCTTCCAACGACGCGAGACGCCAAGGGCCGTCCGGAAGCGAAATTTCTTCCGGTTTTTCGGTTTTTGCTTTGAACGGCGCTTCGCCGAGAACCGCTCCCGCCGCGTCGCGGTACCAGCCGAACGACCAGCAAAGCCCGGTCAGCGCAAGGATTAACGCCGGAAGGAGCGTGTAAAAACCGAGCGCGTTATGGGCGTCGAAGACGAGCGGCCAACCGCCGCGACGGAAACGAACGTTCAGCGCGAGTTTCCAAGTCGATTTGCGACGCCAAGCCGCCGCCGTGCGCGGGAGCCATAAGATTAAGCCGGTCAACGAGATAACGACGTAAATAATCGTCGCGACGCCGACGATCGGGCGCCCGATTTCGGTCGGGAGGCAAAGCCAACGGTGAAGTTTCATCAGGAAACCGAAAAATTCGTCGACCGACGTTTTGCCGTCGCCGACGATTTCGCCGGTGTACGGGTTGACGTAAATCATTTCGCCGCGGGGTTTGCCTCCTTGCGGTTTGCCGCCGCCTTTTCCGCCTTGCCCGGCTTTGTCCGAGCCTTTTTCGCCGCCTTTTTCGCCGCCTTTTTCCGGTTTCGCTCCGGCTTTTTCGCCGCCTTTTCCTTCCCGTTGGCCTTCGCCTTTGGGGCCTTTTTCGCCTTTTTTCGGCGCGTCGTTCAACATAACGGCGACCGTTCGCGTCGGCGATTCCGGAATCGTCAGCGAACCGACCTTTTTGCCGGGTTTCGCCGCTTCGACTTTCGCGACGATTTCGTCCGCGCTAAGTCGTTGTTCGCCGGACGCTTCGACGTAGAACTGTTCCGGAGCGGCAAGACGGCGCGCTTCTTCGCGGAAAACGTAAAGCGAACCGCTAAGGCAAACGACGAGAAGGATTAAGCCGCTAACGACGCCGAGCCAAAGGTGAAGTTGGTAAAAAAAACGACGCAAAGACGCGAATTGCATAAAGCCGCTCCGTTTGCAAAATAAGGAAAAGAGTCGAAAAAAGCGCGACGTTTTTTCGAAACGCCGCGTCGCTTTATTTTAACGCAAAACGCGCTCGCCGTCGACGCCTTGTTCGGGCTTTTCGCTAATTTTCGCGGAATTTTGCGATTTTTTAAACGAAAGCTTTGTCGAAGCGTCGGTCGGAAAGCGCGTTATTTTGGGGGTTAGAGGCTTTCGGTTTCGCCGCCGGAGACGGTCGCGGCGCCGCGCCAAACGTCGAGATCGACCGTGTCGGCGACGAAGCGGACGCTCCCGTCGGCCATCCCGGCGTTGACGCCGCCGTTGTGACAGCTGCGAGCCGCGTAACGAGCGTATTGCCAATCGTCCGGGGCCGCGTCGTTCGGCGCGTGGAACGCTTGGAACGTCGACGCCCAGTGTCGGGCCGCGACCCAAGGGAACAAACGGTCGCAACGCCAACGCGGGGAACCGCCGGACGCGTCGACCGCGCCGTCGCCGCTCATTTGACTTTCAACGTAAGCGCGGAGCGCCGCCGGGCTCTCTTGGACGGCGGAGAGCGAACCGGCGTCGCGGAGCATATAGCGGCCCATTCGATTATCGTCGACTTTGCCGTACCAAGCGTCGTCGCCGGAACCGCAAATCGCTTCCGAAATCGCGAGCGTGTTGCTGGAGCCGTCGGTCAACGTCGCCATATTCGCGTAGCCGCCGCAGTGGAAGAGACCGTCGGTGCGAAGACCCGCGACTTGCCAAGAATCGTTACCGTTCCAGCGGTTAAAGTCCGTCGCCGAACCGGTGCAGACGACGTAGTTCCCGCCGACGCAGTTCCAGCCGGTTTTGTGCGTGAAGGAACGGTCGCCGCTTTCGCTCGGACAGCCGATAATCGGAATCGGAATCGTAACGCGGTCTTGCATATCGTATTCCGCGTCGCTGTAGAGCGAACTGCTTTTTCCCCAAACCGGCTTGCTATAGTCGAAGAAGTCGGCGAGCGACGCTTGCTCGATAAACGGCAGGAGGCGGGCCGTAACGGAGAACGAGCTTCCGTCGCCGAGGGACGGGAAAAAGCCGCGCGTGTCGTGGTAATTGTGGAGCGCGAGCGACCATTGCTTGACGTTGTTGACGCATTGCATACGTCGGGCCGCCTCGCGCGCCGCTTGAACGGCCGGGAGAAGCAAACCGATCAAAATACCGATGATCGCGATCACGACCAACAGCTCGACGAGCGTGAAACCGAACGAGGAACGAGAAACGGCGCGTTTCATAGAGCGAATCTCCAACGGAAAGTTTGTTTTCTTTAACGGCGAAGCGTCTGATGGGAACGGACGGCTTCTTTTTTGACGCGTTTTTATCTGGATTGTTAGTTTAAGCTAATTTATACCGTGAGAGTCGGGTTTGTCAAGCGGTAAAAATTAGTTTTTTCTAATTTTTGTTTCCGGAGACAAAATTAGCGTAAAAAGTAGAAAAACGGCCGTTCAATCGGGAAAAAGCGAGAAAACGCGGAAAAAGAACGCAAAAAAACGCCGCGCTCGACGGGAAAAGATTAAGCGCGGCTCTTTGGGATAGTTTGCCTTTTCTAACTTAGCGGTTGTTGGACGAGCGAGAGAACGCGAACGTCGCGGAATTCGACCGGGTCGCCGCGGTCGAGGAAACCGAGGAAAGCGGTTTTGTCGCGGAGGCTCGGGGACGGCGGCGCGGGGCGGAACGAAACGCAAAAAACGCCGCGCTCGACGGGG